>NZ_JAYRLZ010000008.1:0-38759 GCF_041904975.1 Chitinimonas sp.
CGCCGCTCAAGCCGTCAAACGCCGCCGACCAGCTCGCCCCGGCATCGCTGCTTTTATAGATACCCACATCGGTCGCCACATACAGATTGCCTGCCGCATCACCCGCCACACTACCGCTTGCAGCACCGCTCAAGCCACTCAAACCACTGCCCTGCTGCCAGGTTCCGTCTGCCCATGCCAGTTGCAAGCCGGCCGCCATTGCCGTGGCGGTCAGGTATACAAGCAATCTACCCAAGGTGGTGAATCGCATCATTATGTTTTGCCTTATCAACCGTGATTTCATCTCTACTCCCCCGCCAGATCGCCTTACCATCCAGGCCAGATGCCGGCCCGGCATTCTGGTGAACCACACCCGGCACGTCGAGCCATTTTGCCGCCAAGGGCATTATTCACCGCTGCGCTGACTCAAGCTGTGAACTGGCTCACTGGCCAAGCAGAAGCGGCTCCGGCGAGCGCAATATCGCGCCGCCAGATCGAACAAATAGACAAGGGCGCCTTCGGCGCCCTTGTTGCTGACCAATCGATCAGCTCAACTTCGCAGCATCAATAGAAATACGATCAATGCTTCATCTTGGCAAAGCGCGGCACATCGTCCACCGTCTTTTCCAGACCATCGAAACGATCGCCCATCGCGGCGCCAAGTTCATCAAGGCGGGCGGACGGGGTGGGGTGGGTCTTGAACATCAGGGCGAAGGCGCCATCGGTGGGGATTTCACCCAGCGTCTGCAATACGCCAACCAGACCATAGGGACTGTAGCCACCACGGGCGGCGATAACGACGCCCATGCGGTCGGCCTCGAACTCATCGCCCTTGTCCAGACCACGTGCATACAGCTCGGTGCCGGCCTTGAATGCCTTGCTCAACAGCTGGCTGTCGCGCGAGCCTTTTTTATCGGCCACCGCCTGGGCCAGATCGCCCAGAGCCTCGCGCCCCATGCCGCCCTGGATCGCTTTCAGATGGTGCTTTTGCAGGGTGTGGGAAATTTCGTGCGCCAGTACGCCAGCCAGCTCCGACTCATTGCGCAAGCGATCGAACAGGCCCTTGGTGATAAAGATGTAGCCGCCGGGCATGGCAAAGGCATTGATATTCGGGCTGTCGATCACCGCGAAATGCCATTTCAGGCCGCTGCGCTCGGTCTGGCTGGCCAGCCAGGTGCCGATGCGGTTTACATAGCGCTGCAATTCCGCATCTTTGACCAAGGGGGCAGCACCAAGCAGATTGGAGGCAATGCCGGCACCGATTTCCACTTCTTCGGCTTCGCCGATTTCCTTATTGGCATCGACCGCCTTCTTGCCGATTTCCAGTGCCTTTTGCAGATTGCCCAGATCGAAAGCCTGCACATCCACAGCCAGGGCGAGCGCTACCAGTGATAGCCATTTTTGCAATTTATTCACAATGCGCTCCTAGCGGTTCTTGTCGCTCTTGGCGAGATAGGCCAGATCACGGTTGGCAGACAATTTGCCAGCCTTGGCAAACTTCGCCGCCTCATCGCTGCTGCTGGCATAGCCATCGAGCTTGGCCAGCTCGGCCGGATTGGGCTGGGCATTGCGCAGATCATCCTCAGACAGTCCCTTGACGCCCGTGGTGACCGTGGTACCGGAACTGCCGGTCTTGAACAGCGACACCCCGGCCAGCAGGCCGCCGCCGCCATCGCTCTTGGTTTCGCCGCTGCCGGTGCGCACATTGAGCATCTTCAGCCAGCCCGCTTGACCATCGCGGGTTTTGACCTGTATCCACGCGCCTTGGCGCGTCACGATTTCCACCGAGGTTTTGTCGCCCACCTCGGCCACCTTGGCGGCATCGCTGAACGGCTTTTGCTTGAGTTCGCTGGCTTTCAGCACCGTACCCATTTCGGCCGCCTGCGCACTTGCCACCAGGGCCAATCCAATCCACCAACTTCGCTTCATTGTTGCGCTCCTTGAAGTTTGAGCTCACTTATCAATGGTCAGACGCGGTCTGACCGGTTTGCAAGGTGGGTTCGAACAAGCGTACCAGCTGTTCGCGTCCCTTTACATGATGCTCGCCGCAGTCGCGGTATTGGAACACCTCGCCGGCCGCTTGCCGGGTGCTTTCCGACACCAGCACTCGGGCAATGCCCTTGGTTTGCCCTTCGATGCGGCTGGCGAGATTGACCGTATCGCCAATCGCCGTGTAATCGAGGCGGTCTTGCGAGCCGATAAAGCCGATCACCGCCGGGCCAGAATTGAGGCCGATGCCGATATCGAAATCCTGGCCCAAGTCGGTGAGCTCTGCCTTGAAGCGTTCCAGCGCCTGCGACATCTCGATGGCGGCGGCGATGGCATGGCGGGCATGGTCGGGGTCGCCCACCGGCGCGCCCCAGAACGCCATGATCGCATCGCCGATGAATTTATCGAGGGTGCCGCCATGACGGAAGATGATTTCCACCTGGGTAGAAAAATAGCGGTTCAGCAGCGACACAATCGCCTGCGGCGTGCGCGTTTCCGACAGGCTGGTAAAGCCGCGGATATCGGAAAACAGCACGGTCACATCGCGGCTTTCTGCGTTGAGGTCGGCATTGATTTCGCCACGCGCCACCAGGTCGCCTACCACGCGCGGATCGAGGAAACGACCGAACATGCCCACCGCCTGCTCGCGCTGTGCGCGCTCGGCCAGATAGGCGAGCAAGGCGCATAGCCAGAAAAAGCCCCAGGCGAAGGCAAAGGGCGCAAATAGCGGCAGCAGCCAGCCCTGACGCAACGCAAGCCAGGCGGCCAGCCAGGCAAGTGCGGTGAACAACAGCAGTGCCAGTGCAATACGGGTGGCATTAAGGCCGGCACGAAACGCCAGGGTCAGCACCAGCAATAACAGCAGCACCAGTGGCAGCGCCACGATGCGCGGCGGCTGGTTCAGCCAGTCTCCAGCGCGCAGATTGTCGATGGCGGTCGCCAGGATATCGACCGCCGGATAGACGCTGGCCAAGGGCGTTATGCGCAAATCCTGCAAACCCGGCGCTGCGGTGCCGATCAGCACCACCTTGCCGGCAAACTCATTGGCTGGCCGTTGTGGTTTTTCCCTTTGCGCATCCTGATACAGGTCGGCATAGGAGATATGGCGCCACGCATGCCGCCAGTTGAGCAGATATTGCTCGCCCGATGGCGCCTGCCAGCCAAAGTCGCGGGCCAAGCGTGCCGGCATCGACGGAAAGCGCCAGCCATCGCGCTCGCGGTAAAGATAGTAGTGGCGACCGACCCGGTCGCTGTCTTCAGCGTAATTGATCAAGCCACCGCGCATGGCTTCCGGGTGTTTGTACTGCAGCATCACCAGCGGCAGCAACAGGGGAATGCGCGCATCCTTCCGGGCGGCCGGCCCCGGCTGAGCGCCGACCGAAGCCGGCAGCTGCGCCACCGGTCCGCCGAGGCCGCTATCGGCCAGCGCCATGGCCAGATAGACATTGCTTTGTGCGGCAACCGCGTCGGCAAACAGCTGGTCATGCTCGGGCCGGAAGATATCCGGCTCGTTGAAATGAAAATCGAACACGATGGCCTGCGGCTTTTGCCGCGCCAGGTAGTCGATCAACTCGGCATGGACCGAGCGCGGCCACGGCCAGCTGCCTGCCTGCGCATTCATTTCTTCCAGCGAGCGCTGGTCGATATCGACCACCACCACCTGTTCACTCGCCGGCCGCCCGGCGGCCTGCAGGCGTAGCAGCACGTCACCGCCGCGCTGGTCGACCACGGTAGTCGCAGCCAGCCAGGCATAGTCCAGCACCACCAGCACGGTTGCCAGCAAGAACCAGTGCACATAGGAAAATTTGCCGAGGCGTGTGTGCAGGCTGCGTAGCGTCATGGCACCTTTCAGTGAAGGCATTACCCCGGCGGATAACAGGCTTGGGCCATGGTGTGTAGAAACACTGGCTTGAAAACCCGTGTTTTCGCGGCTGGGGCCGCACCTACCGTTCCTGGCGCATCAATACCGGGCTGGCAAATACAAAGGCCGGCAAATGCCGGCCTGCTACTCAATTACTCATCCATCACGGCAGAGGTATAAACCTCTTGCACATCATCGAGGCTTTCCAATGCATCGATCAGCTTTTGCATCTTGATCGCGTCATCGCCGCTCAGCACCGTTTCGGTACCCGGCTTCATGGTGACTTCGCCCATTTCCGCCTTGAAACCGGCTTTTTCCAGCGTTTCCTTGATATTGACGAATTCATAGGGCGGCGTGATCACTTCGATCGAGCCGTCGTCATTGGTCAGCACATCATCAGCGCCGGCTTCCAGTGCCGCTTCCATCAGGGCATCTTCATTGGTGCCGGGGGCGTAGATCAAATAGCCGCAGTGCTTGAACTGGAAAGCGACGCAGCCGTCGGTGCCCATATTGCCGCCGTATTTGGAAAAAGCATGGCGCACATCGGCAACGGTACGGGTCTTGTTGTCGGTCATGCAATCGACCATCACCGCCGCGCCACCGATGCCATAGCCTTCGTAGCGGGTTTCGATATAGTCGACGCCTTCCAGATTGCCGGCGCCGCGATCGATGGCGCGCTGGATATTGTCCTTGGGCATATTGGCGCCGAGCGCCTTGTCCACCGCCAGGCGCAGGCGTGGGTTGGTATTGGGGTCCGGGTCACCGAGCTTGGCCGCGACGGTGATTTCCTTGATCAGTCGGGTGAACAGTTGCCCGCGTTTGGCGTCCTGACGACCCTTGCGGTGTTGAATATTTGCCCATTTGCTATGGCCGGCCATGCTGAAACCTCTCGCAGGGTTGATATCAATTAAGCGCGCGATTTTAGCACAGGCCCTGCGCCGGTTTGCCGCCCATGGCGCCCTCGCCTACACTCGTGGCGTCTTTTCCCCTAACCGCATCAGGAGTGACTCATGCAACGTTTCGCCATCGCCTTTGCCCTTGTCGCCAGCCTCGGTCTTGCCCACGCCGCTGATGAAGCCAAACCGGCCACGCCACAGCAGGAAAAAATGAAAGCCTGCAATAAGGAAGCCACTGGCAAGAAGGGCGATGAGCGCAAGCAGTTCATGTCGAGCTGCCTGAAGGGCCAGGCTGCAGCCGCTGCCGACAAGCCGGCGGACAAGCCCGCCGAAAAGCCGCTGGACAAGGCCGCGGACAGCAATAAGGCGATGAGCCAGCAAGACAAGATGAAGGCATGCAATAAGGAAGCGGTCGGCAAGAAGGGCGATGAGCGTAAAGCCTTTATGTCCGAATGCCTGAAGAAGTAGCCCGGAGCTGCACCTCGCCTCGCCTGTACAAGCCCGCTGCTGCGGGCTTTTTCATTCAACCTCGCGGATGATGCTGCGCATGCAGCGCCGCCAGGCGGGTCTTGGCGACATGGGTATAGATCTGCGTGGTGGTGATATCGGCGTGGCCAAGCAGCAGCTGCACCACCCGCAAATCGGCACCGTGGTTGACCAGATGGGTGGCAAAGGCGTGGCGCAGTACATGGGGGCTGAGGCGGTTGGCGGCAATGCCGGCACGCGCCGCATAGCCTTTGACGATATGCCAGAAGCCTTGCCGGGTCATCGGCTCGCCGCGACCATTCAAAAACGCCACCGGATGGGCGCACCCGCCCAGCAGCACCGGGCGGCTGTCCTGCAGATAGCGCTGAAATGCCAGCTGCGCCATATCACCCAAGGGAACCAGGCGCGTCTTGTCGCCCTTGCCATGCTCGATGCGGATCACCCCTTCATTGAGGCCGATCGCCGCCATTGGCAAAGCGACCAGCTCCGACACGCGCAAACCGGTCGCATACATCAGCTCGAACATGGCCGCATCACGCACGCCCAGCGCAGTATCGCGATCGGGCGCCGCCAAGAGCGATTCGATTTCCGCCTCGGACAATACCTTGGGCAAGGGGCGATTCAGGCGCGGCCCGTCGAGATCAACGGTCGGGTCGGCATCCAAAATCTCTTCATCCAGCCAGTAACGGTAATAACTACGCAGGGCCGACAGCAAGCGCGCCCGCGATGCCGCATTCTTGCCACGTGCCAGCGGGGCTAGCTGGCGCTTTTGCGGCTCTTGCAGATTGGCGGCCGCCTCATATTGGGCCGCCATCTGCGCAAGGAAATCGCGCACCGCATCCGCACTGGCAGCAAAGCTGTCCAGCTCGTGCCCGGCCAGCCAGGCCGCCCACTGCTGCAAATCACGGCGATAACTATTGGCGGTGTGCTCGCTCCAGCCATTGGCGAGCCAGGCAGCATCAATAAAGGTATCGATACGATCGGTATCGGCGGTCATTGCAGTGCTCATCGCGCCATTATGCGGCAGCGCCAGCGCAATAAAAAACGCGAGCACCTTGCGGTACTCGCGTTTTCAGCCAGACAGGCAGCCTGCAAATTACTGTGCAGCAGCCACAGTCTTGCGTGCCGGCAGCTTTTCCTTGATGCGAGCAGACTTGCCCGAGCGATCGCGCAGGTAGTACAGCTTGGCACGACGCACATCACCACGGCGCTTCACTTCAACCGAAGCCACCAGCGGCGAGTAGGTCTGGAAGGTACGCTCAACGCCTTCGCCCGACGAAATCTTGCGGACGATGAAGGAGCTGTTCAGGCCACGGTTACGCTTGGCGATCACCACGCCTTCGTAAGCCTGCAGACGTTCACGGTTACCTTCCTTTACCTTCACCTGAACGATGACGGTGTCACCAGGGGCGAATTCGGGAATGGTCTTGCCCAGACGGGCGATTTCTTCTTGTTCCAGCTTTGCGATGAGATCCATCGTCAATACTCCAGTTGTGAAGCTTGTTCCTTCTGCGAATCGTGTCTGCGCTTGCGCGCCATGTTCACGACTCGGGATGACGCGGCTGCAGATCCTGTTCGGACTGGAATTCGCGCAGAAGCCGAGCTTCCTCTTTTGTCAGTTGGCGGTCTTTCAGAAGCTCCGGGCGACGCAACCAGGTGCGACCCAGCGCTTCCTTCAGGCGCCAACGCCTGATCGCCGCATGATTGCCCGAAAGCAGGACTTCCGGAACCATCATGCCGCGATATTCTTCGGGACGGGTGTAATGCGGGCAATCGAGCAACCCGTCCACAAAACTGTCTTCCTGCGCCGAAGCGGCGTCGTTCAGCACGCCCGGCAGCTGACGCACGATGGCGTCGATCAGCACCATCGCCGGCAATTCGCCGCCCGACAGCACATAGTCGCCGATGGAGATTTCCTCATCCACCTGGCGTTGAATCACTCGCTCGTCGATGCCTTCATAGCGGCCGGCCAGCACAATCAGCCCGGGCTCGGCCAGCAGCCGCATCACCATTGCATGGCACAGGGGCGCACCCTGCGGCGACATGTATACGACGCGCGGCTCGACCACGCCGTCGGCCTGTTGCGCTTGTCGCGCAGCGGCAATGGCATCTTCAAGCGGCTGTGGCAGCATCACCATGCCGGGGCCGCCACCGTAGGGGCGATCATCGACACGACGATAGTTGTCGCTGACGAAATCTCGCGGATTCCAGCAGCGCAAACCAAACAAACCCTGATCTTTCGCCCGCTGGGTAATGCCATGCGCGGCAATCGCCTCGAACATGGCGGGAAAGATCGTTACCAGGTCAAAGCGCACCTTAGTAATCCAGGCCCCAGTCGACCGTGATCTGCCGCGCGGCCAGATCCACCGTATCCACTACCGGGCCGACAAAGGGCACCAGGCGCTCCACAGCGCCATCCTTGACCACCAGCACATCATTCGCACCGGTTTCCAGCAGCTGTTCGACCACACCCAAGCGCTCGCCTTGCCGGTTGACCACCGCCAAGCCGATCAGATCGGCCCAGTAGTACTCACCTTCGGCCGCGGCCGGCATCTGGGAGCGAGGCACCGCCACCGTCATGCCCTTCATGGCAAAAGCGATGTCGCGATCGCTGATACCAGCCAGCTTGACGCTCAACTGCTTGGGCTGGACATTGCTGTCCTCGACCTGATAAGCGCGCCACTGACCATCGCGGCCCAGCCACCAAGTCTCGTAATCGAGCAGACTGTCGCTGAACTCGGTGCTGGCAACCACTTTTACCCAGCCACGGATACCGAAAGCACCTGCGACAAAACCCATCGGCACCAGATCAGCCGGCACGCCGGCGGACGGGTCGATGGGTTGCGCACGCGCCGGCTTGGGGTCGGCGGACTTCACCACAGCAGACTCTTTGGAAAGAGTCAATTAAGCAGGCAGACGCTTGACCAGCTTCTTGACGCTGTCAGCCAGCTGCGCGCCGTTGCCGATCCAGTGGTTCAGACGGTCAGCGGCAATGCGCAGACCTTCTTCGCCTTCTTTGGCAACCGGGTTGTAGAAGCCGATGCGTTCAATAAAGCGACCGTCACGGCGGCAGCGCTTGTCAGCCACAATCACGTTGAAGAACGGACGATCTTTGGCGCCACCACGGGCAAGACGAATCACAACCATTTGTTTGTTCCTGAAAGTCGGAAGGCGGAAAAAGGGGGCGATGTTAGCGCGCAGACCAACAACACGCAAGAAATACTTTTAACTCAAGCGATTAGCGGCGCCCATCGATCGTCACATGCCCGGCAGCATGCCCTTCATGCCCTTCATCATCTTGAACAGATTCTTGCCGGAGAACTGCTTCATCATTTTCTGCATATCTTCAAACTGCTTGAGCAGGCGATTCACCTCCTGCACCGATACCCCGGCACCCGCCGCGATACGCCGCTTGCGATTGGCCTTGAGCAACTCGGGTTTGCGGCGCTCCAGCGGCGTCATGGAATTGATGATGCCCTCGACGCGGCGCATCGCCTTTTCCGCCTCCGGCCCCTGCATGGCCTGGCTCATCTGCCCCATACCGGGCAGCTTGTCCATCAGGCCGGCCATGCCGCCCATCTTCTTCATCTGCTGCAGCTGCAGCTTGAAGTCTTCCAGATCAAAGCCCTTGCCGGACTTCATCTTCTTGGCCAGCTTTTCCGCCTCTTCCACATCAACCGTCTGCTGCACCTGCTCGATCAGCGACAGCACATCGCCCATGCCGAGAATCCGCGATGCCATGCGCTCCGGATGGAAGGGCTCGAGGCCATTGACCTTTTCGCCGACACCGATGAACTTGATCGGCTTGCCGGTCACATGACGCACCGACAGCGCCGCACCACCGCGCGAATCGCCATCGAGCTTGGTCAGGATCACCCCGGTCAGCGGCAGCGCCTCACCGAAGGCGCGTGCGGTATTCACCGCATCCTGGCCCTGCATGGCGTCCACCACGAACAGGGTTTCCACCGGATTGAGCGCTGCATGCAGCTGCTTGATTTCCGCCATCATCGCCTCGTCGATCGCCAGGCGGCCGGCGGTATCGACAATCAGCACATCAAAGAAATGCCGCTTGGCATGATCCAGCGCCGCGCGGGCAATATCGATCGGCGCCTGCGAGGGATCGGACGGAAACCATTCCGCCCCGACCTGGCCCGCCAGCAGCTTGAGCTGCTCGATCGCCGCCGGGCGATACACGTCGGCCGACACCACCAGCACTTTTTTCTTCAGCTCGTCCTTGAGCCGCTTGGCCAGCTTGCCGGTGGTTGTCGTTTTACCCGCACCTTGCAAGCCTGCCATCAACACGATGGCGGGAGGCACGGCTGCCAGATTGAGTGCATCGTTATGGTCGCCCATCAGCTTTTTCAGCTCATCGTGCACCACACCGATCACCGCCTGACCCGGGGTCAGGCTACCCATCACATCCTTGCCTAGTGCCCGCTCCTTCACGTCGGCAACAAACTGCTTGACCACCGGCAAGGCCACGTCGGCCTCCAGCAGGGCCATGCGCACCTCGCGCATGGCATCGGCAATATTGTCTTCAGTCAGCCGCGCATGGCCGCGCAGGGATTTGACTACATGGGAGAGGCGGTTTTGCAGATTGTCGAACATGGGCGATTCTCGGTCGGCACCGAACGGTGCTCTGTTACACTCAAGCCGCGAAGTTTACCTGACTTGCTCCACCAGATTCCGTCCCATGACAAATGCTCCGTCTTTTTATGGCCCACTGGTCTGGCTGGGCTACCTGGCCCTTGCTGTATGGCTGATCACCAGCCGCCGCCAGCCGGACAGCCGCTCTGCCCATACCCAGCGCCACGAACACGCCGCCATCGGACTGCTGCTATTGATCCAGGCACCACTGGTTTTTGCGCCACTGATGAGCACACAGCCTCATTTTGGCGCCAGCGAGGCCTTGGCCCTGCTTACCTGGTCAGCCACCCTGATTTACTGGACCGCCGCATTCTCCTTGCGCCTCGAAGGGTTGCAGCTGATCCTGATTCCGGTCGCCACCACCAGCCAGGCTATCGCCCTGCTGCTTCCGGCTGGCCACGCAACCCCCTGGCTTGCCGCGCCGCTAATGCAATTGCACTTTGCCATTGCCATGCTGGCCTATGCATTTTTTGCCGTTACCGCCGGCCTGGCAGTACTGATGTGGGTTGCCGACCGCCAACTGCACCGCCCCGCACAAAGCCTGCTGAGCCAGCTGCCGCCACTGATCGCCCTTGAGCGGCTGCTATTTCTGACCATGACGTTGGGCCTGGCCCTGCTCACCGCCACCCTGGCCACTGGCACCCTGTTTACCGAAGAGCTGTTTGGCGCGCCGTTCCGCCTGAACCACAAGCTGGTGTTTTCGGTCAGTGCCTGGCTGGTATTCAGCGGTTTGCTGTGGGCGCGCCGTGCCCGCGGCCTTCGGGGGCGCGCTGCCGCTATTGGCACGCTGACCGGATTTTCCTTCCTGCTGCTGGCCTATATAGGCAGCCGCTTTGTGCTCGATATCGTACTGCAGCGCGCCGGCTGAATCGCCGCCGACGCATTTGACAGCCCCCCGGCCGCTGCCGAGAATCAGCACTCCTGTTTTTTGACGAGCTATTTTGGACGCGATCCCCTTATCGGCCCTGGTGCTTGCCCTGGTTGCCTGCCTGCTGACCTCGGCGTTTTTCTCCGCCTCCGAAACAGCCATGATGGCGATCAATCGCTATCGCCTGAACAGCCATGCACGCGAAGGCAACCGCCTCGCCATCCGCACCGGCTTGCTGCTCAAGCAGACCGACAAACTGCTCGGCGTGATCCTCCTTGGCAACACCCTGATCAATACCCTTTCCGCAACACTTTGTACGCTGATCACCGCCAAACTGTTCGAGGGTAACGAATTCGCTCTGGGCATCGCCACCTTGCTGGTCGCATTTGCCATTCTGGTAGTCAGCGAGGCGGTTCCCAAGGTGCTGGCAGCCGCCTATCCACAACCGATCGCCTATGGCGTCAGCTATCCGCTCAGCTTTCTGCTCAAGCTGTTCTACCCGGCAGTCTGGTTCGTCAATCTGTTTGTAAGCGGCCTACTGAACTTGTTGCGACTCAAACGCCCCAGCGGTGAACACACACCGCTATCGCGCGAAGAACTGCGCATGATGGTGCTGGAAGCTGGCCACTTTATCGAGAAGAAGCACCACAGCATCCTGGTCAATCTGTTCGAACTGGAAAACATTTCGGTGGATGATGTGATGGTGCCGCGCCATGCCATCGAGGCAATCGACCTGAGCGCGCCGATCGCCGAAGTACGCCGGCAGCTGGCCACCTGCCACCACACCCGGCTACCTGTGTACGAAGGCGACCCGGACAATGTGCTGGGCCTGTTGCATATCCGCAAAGTCCTGAACACCAGCCTCGATGACATCAGCATAGAACGGCTGCGCGAGGTGATACGCGAGCCCTATTTCATCCCGGCCAGCACCCCGCTATTCACCCAGATGCAGGCCTTCCAGGAAAACCATCGGCGCATAGGCCTGGTCGTCGATGAATATGGCGAACTGCGCGGCCTGGTTACGCTGGAAGATATCCTGGAACAGATGGTGGGAGAGTTCACCAGTAACGCCCCGGGCTACAGCACGCAGATCAAGCCACAGGACGATGGCAGCATCCTGGTGGATGGCAAGACCAGCTTGCGCGAACTGAATCGCAAGCTGGGCACCCCCTTCCCGCTGGCAGGCCCGAAGACGCTCAACGGCCTGATACTCGAGTATTTTGAAGACATTCCCGATGCCGCCACCTGCCTGGAAATATCCGGCATTCGTATGGAAATCCTGCAAACCCAGGACCGCAATATCAAGAGCGTAAAGCTGTATCGCTAAGCGCAAACCAAGCATGGACGCGCCTTTTCGCCTTTACAGGCGAACTTGACAAAGGCATTATTTGTGCCAGCCTCCATACATTCAGCCCTGCATTCGACTCGAGATTCAAGACAACATCATGGCGCAGGCACCGTCCTCACTCCCTGGTATCGCCAGGGCGCTGGTTCAGCAAGGCAAGCTGCTCGATGCCGATGCTGAGGCCATCTATCAGCAAGCCCAGAGCAGCCATCGCAATTTCATCGCCGCGTTGATTGCCAGCAAAAAGCTCACCGGTCTGGAAGTGGCCGAGTTTGCAGCCAATACCTTTGGCTATCCGCTGCTTGACCTGGCGCAGGTTGACCACGCCTATATCCCGCCCAATGCGCTCGATGCCAAGCTGATGCAGTCACGCCGGGTGGCGCCGCTGTTCAAGCGCGGTACCAAGCTGTTCGTCGCCATTTCTGATCCGACCAATCTGCAAGCATTGGAAGATGCCAAGTTCCAGACTGGCTCGATGATCGAACCGGTGGTGGTGGAGGACCCCAAGCTTGGCCAGCTGATCGACAAGCTGGTCGAAGCATCCGGCGCCAATGTCAAGGAAATGGCGGCCGACCAGGAAGATCTCGATCTGGGTGGCGGTGATGAAGCGGAAGAGGTTGCCGCCCAGGAAGCCGCCAATGCCAGCGCCGAAGTCGATGACGCGCCGGTAGTGCGCTACATCCAGAAGATCCTGCTCGATGCCATCAATGGCGGCGCCTCCGACATCCACTTCGAGCCTTTCGAGAAGTTCTACCGCATCCGCTACCGGATCGACGGCGTATTGCGCGAAGTCGCGCAACCGCCGCTAGCCATCAAGGAAAAGATCGCTTCGCGCATCAAGGTGATTTCCAAACTCGACATTTCCGAAAAACGCGTCCCGCAAGATGGACGCATGAAGCTGGTGCTGTCGCGCACCCGCGCCATCGACTTCCGGGTATCGACCCTGCCGACCCTGTTCGGCGAAAAAATCTGTATGCGGATTCTCGACCCGAGCTCCGCTACCCTCGGTATCGACGCCTTGGGTTATGAGCCGGAACAGAAGGCCGCCCTGCTAGACGCTGTTCATCGCCCCTATGGCATGGTGCTGGTTACCGGCCCGACCGGCTCCGGCAAGACTGTATCGCTGTATACCTGCCTGAATATCCTCAATGAGCCCGGCATCAATATCTCCACCGCAGAAGACCCTGCCGAAATCAATCTGCCCGGCATCAACCAGGTCAACGTCAACGACAAGGCCGGCCTGACTTTCTCGGCAGCTCTGAAATCCTTCCTGCGGCAAGATCCGGACATCATCATGGTCGGTGAAATCCGTGATCTGGAAACCGCCGACATCGCCATCAAGGCCGCACAAACCGGCCATATGGTGTTCTCTACCCTGCATACCAACGATGCACCGGCAACGCTGTCGCGCATGCTCAATATGGGTATTGCGCCATTCAATATTGCCTCCTCGGTCATCCTGATCACCGGCCAGCGCCTGGCACGGCGGCTGTGTTCTGCCTGCAAAAAGCCGGTCGATATCCCGCAGGAAGCCCTGCTTCAGGCAGGCTTTGCCGAAGAAGAACTGGACGGAAGCTGGCAGCCTTATGGCCCTGTCGGCTGCGATATTTGCAAGGGCACCGGCTATAAGGGCCGGGTAGGCATTTATCAGGTGATGCCGATTTCGGAAGAAATGCAGCGCATCATTATGGCGCAGGGCACGTCGATCGATATTGCCGACCAGGCCAAACGTGAAGGCGTAAAGGATTTGCGCCAATCCGGCCTGCTAAAAGTCAAACAAGGCCTGACTTCGCTTACCGAAGTCGAAGCCGTTACCAATCTCTAGTCCTGAAAATTTCCAGGGAGCCACAATATGGCCCAAGATAAAAAATCACAAGTAAAAGAATTCACCTATTCCTGGGAAGGCAAGGACAAAACCGGCAAGACACTCAAGGGTGAAATGCGCGCAGGTGGCGATGCGCTGGTACGCGCCAACCTTCGCCGCCAAGGGATCAATGTTACCAAGATCAAGAAAAGATCATCTGGTGGCGGGAAAAGCATCAGTGAAAAAGACATCACTTTTTTTACCCGTCAACTCGCAGTAATGATGCGTTCGGGCGTACCCTTGCTGCAGGCCTTTGATATTGTAGCAAAGGGCCACAGCAATCCTAGCGTTACCAGACTGCTGCTGGACATCAAGAATGACGTGGAAACAGGCGCCAGCCTGAATCAGGCATTTCGCAAGCACCCTTTGTATTTCGATCAGCTCTTTTGCAATCTGGTTCAAGCCGGTGAGCAGGCAGGTATTCTCGACACGCTACTGGAGCGATTAGCCACATATAAAGAAAAAATCCTGCAGATCAAGGGGAAAATCAAATCAGCCCTGTTCTACCCGATTGCGATTATCGTCGCCGCGGCGATCATCATCACCGTCATCATGATCTTCGTTATTCCAGCCTTCAAAGAGTTGTTTTCAGGCTTCGGCGCCGCGCTACCTTACCCGACCCAGGTCGTGATCGATATATCAGATGCTTTTACCAATTACTGGTGGGCCATCTTCGGTGCATTGGGCGGTATCATTTACACCTTCATTCAATTGAAGAAGCGCTCCCGCCCATTCCAGATCGCACTGGATCGACTTGCTTTGAAGCTCCCGGTATTCGGCGAGGTTATCCGCAAGGCGACGATCGCCCGCTGGACCAGAACCATGTCGACCATGTTTGCGGCAGGCGTACCGCTGGTAGAAGCACTTGACTCGGTCGGTGGTGCGTCCGGCAATATTATTTATCAGGATGCAACCAAGCGGATCCAGATGGAGGTCAGCACCGGCACAAGCCTGACTGTTGCCATGCAAAACAGCGAAGTTTTCCCGTCGATGGTGCTACAAATGGTCGCCATCGGCGAAGAGTCTGGCGCGCTGGACTCCATGCTCGGCAAGATCGCCGACTTCTTCGAGCAGGAAGTGGATGAAGCTGTCGATGCGCTGACCAGTCTGATGGAACCGATGATCATGATGACCTTGGGGCCGATCATCGGCGGCATCATCATCGCAATGTACCTCCCGATCTTCAAACTTGGCGCCGCGGTGGGCGGTTGAGGCAATGGGATTCGTCGATTTGACCAGCCTCGCTCCCATCGTATTGTTTTTTGTACTTGGACTGATTTTTGGCAGCTTCTTGAATGTCGTCATTCATCGACTGCCAAAAATGATGGAATTGGCATTCGAGCATGACTGTGCCGCCCATCAAAACCCCGAGTCGCCAGCACCAGCAATGGTCTACAACCTGGCGGTCCCACGGTCAGCCTGCCCCACCTGTGGTACGCCTATTCGTGCCATGGACAATATTCCGGTCGTATCGTGGATTTTTTTACGCGGCAAATGCCATCACTGCAAGGCTCCGATATCCGCACGATACCCGCTGGTCGAACTCATCACGGGTGTAATGTCCGCACTGATCATTGCCTCGTTCGGGCCCACACTGGGTGGTATTGGCGCGGTCGTATTTTGCTGGTTTCTGATCGCCCTGTTTTTTATCGACCTCGACACCTACTTATTGCCAGATTCCCTGACCTTGCCACTACTCTGGCTCGGACTGCTGATCAATATCAACGGTACATTTGCCCCATTGAATCACGCAGTAATTGGCGCAGTTGCTGGCTACCTGAGCCTATGGTCGATTTATTGGCTATTCAAGCTGCTCACCGGCAAGGAAGGGATGGGCTATGGCGACTTCAAACTGCTGGCGGCATTGGGTGCCTGGCTGGGCTGGCAGGCACTGCCATTGGTGATTCTTGCCTCGTCGCTGGTCGGGGCAATTGTCGGCATTGCCTTTGTTACGATCAAAAGCAAGCGATTTGACAATCCGATTCCTTTCGGCCCGTTTCTGGCGCTTGCCGGCTTGATTACCCTAGTCTGGCGCACGCCACTCACCCAAATGATCTGGGGCTAATTGATTTTCCATGTATTTGATCGGACTTACCGGCGGCATTGGTTCGGGGAAAAGCACCGTCGCTCGCTTGTTTGAATCAAACGGCGTTCCGGTTATCGATACCGATTTGATCGCCCATCAATTGAGTGCAAATGGTCAAGCCGGCGCCGAAGGTGTAGCCAAGCTTTTCGGCACTAACTACCTCGATGGCACAGGCAGTATCGACCGGCCGAAACTGCGCGAGGCAGTTTTTGCCGATGATCACCTCCGTGCAAAACTGAATGGTCTGTTCCACCCCTTGATCCTGGCAGAAGTCGAGCAGCAGATTCGGCAGCTTTCTATCAGACACGCCTACGCCATTTTGATGGTGCCCTTGCTGTTTGAAACCGGCAGCTATCGCGAGATGATCAATCGCTCTCTGGTGATAGACTGCCCGGAAGCGGTGCAGCGACAACGCGTTCGGGAGCGCGGACTGGATGATGACGCAATATCCGCCATTATGAATGCGCAACTGCGCCGCGAGCAGCGCAATCAGCTTGCTGACGATATTCTCGATAATTCAGGCAGCGCACAGACGCTGGCCAGTGAAGTCGACAGACTACATGCCCGCTATGTTCGATATAGCCAAGCCGCGTGACTGGCCACGGTGTTTGTAAAGTTGGCCTAGATCGCGCACAATCACGCTCTGATAAATTGACTCAAGCCCTCTGGCCATCGTGATCAGCTACGAATTCCCCGTCAACGAACGTATTCGAACGCTTTTGCGGCTGGAGGATTTGTATGATCGCACCGCGTATTTTGCCAATGGCCAACATGCGCTCGAGCACCATGCAGCCCTGCTGGGCCTGTTTGAAATCATGGAAGTCGCCAGTCGTGCCGATCTGAAATCAGATTTGCTGCAAGAGCTGGAAAGACAGCGTCAGGCGCTGGAAAACCTGCGCGACAATCCGCAAATCTCCGAAGAAGCGCTTGATCATGTATTGACCGAGATCGAGCAGACCCATGCCCGCCTGCTGGAGCCCTCAGGCAAATTCGCCCAGCACCTGCGCGAGAACGAATGGCTGATGACCATCAAGCAGCGCTCGGGAATACCTGGCGGCGTGTGCGAGTTTGACCTGCCCTCCTACCATTACTGGCAGCAACGCCCGGTAGCCGACCGGCAGGCATCGATACGCCAGTGGCTGGAGCCGATGCTTGCGATCAAGGATGGCATCGATATCGTGTTGCGGATTCTGCGTGACAGCGCCAAGGCGTTTCAGATGGTCGCGCGCGACGGTGCATTCCAGCAAATGTCTGGCGGCAAGACAGTCCAGCTACTGGTGGTATCGGTACCGGAATCGATCCCCTATGTGCCCGAGCTGTCGGCAAACAAATATGCGATCAATGTGCGCTTTGTCACGCCGGCCACCACATCCGAACGCCCGCGCCAAGCGGATCAGGATATCGAATTCAAACTGGCCTTTTGCAATCTATGAGCAGCCCGACCCGCATGGTGCGCTGCCCGACATGCAGCCAATCCGCCCCATGGAATCCGGCCAATCCTTATCGCCCCTTTTGTAGTGAGCGTTGCAAACTGGACGATATCGCCGGCTGGGCCGATTCCCGCTATGTCATTGCCGGAAATCCGCTTGAACTCACCGAAGCTGTCGAAAACGAACTTGCCGACCGCTGGCAATAATTTGTTAAAGACTTGGTCATTGAACTGTCACGACTTCTGGATAACTTAGACTCGTTAACGACCTGAATCGATGGATTCTAACTGGAGTCAAGTACATGCTGGATGTCGATGCACGCCCCTCCCGCAATATGCAATCCACACTCTCCGTCACGCTTGCTACTTCCGAAGATCAGGTAAGGGCGGCCCAGGCTCTGCGCTACCGGGTATTCGGTGAAGAAATGGGCGCCAAGCTCAATTGCCGCGAAGCCGGCATTGATGCCGATATCTTTGACCCCTATTGCGAGCATTTGCTGGTACGCGATGAAGCAAGCAACGAGGTGGTTGGCACTTATCGCATCCTGTCGCCCTCACAAGCAGTCAAGGTTGGCAGCTTTTACTCGGAGTCGGAGTTCGATCTGACCCGCCTGCAGCATATCCGCGCCAACACGGTAGAGATCGGCCGCTCCTGCGTCCATCCGGACTACCGCACCGGTGCCACCATTGCCATGCTCTGGGCAGGCTTGGCCAGCTATATGATTCGCAATGGTTACGAGTACCTGATCGGCTGCGGCAGCATCAGCATGGTCGATGGCGGCCACATGGCCGCAAGCATCTACCGGCAGATGCAGGAAAAAGCCATGTCACCGGTGGAATGGCGGGTATTCCCGCGCTGCCCGCTGCCCCTGGCTGCGCTCGACCAGAACGTCAAGGCACCGATTCCTGCCCTGCTGAAGGGCTACCTCAAGGCCGGCGCTTACGTGTGTGGTGACCCGGCCTGGGACCCGGACTTCAACACCGCCGATGTGTTCATCCTGTTACCGATGAGCCGCATCAATCCGCGTTACGCGCGCCATTTCCTGCCCGACAATTAAGCATCACGTTTGCCACACCACGCCGCAATCGCTGACAGGCCGCAGCCGCAGCAGTTACACTGCCGGCCTGTCGCTATGAAGACCCACATCCTTACCCGCATTTGGCGCTGCTGCCGGCTGTTGATCCATATCATGGTCGGCCTGTTCGAAGCCACCTTCCTGTTTCCGTTTCGCTCATCCAGCGGGCGGGTCGCGGCCATCTATCGCTGGTCGCACACCATGTGCCGTATTTTCGCCATGGATATCAGCGTTGCCGGGCCCGTTCCGGAGGCGGGGCAGCGCGGCAATACCCTGGTGGTTGCCAACCACGTATCCTGGCTGGACATCTTTGCCATCAATGCGGTGGCAACGTCGCGCTTTGTCGCCAAATCGGAAGTGCGCGGCTGGCCAGTACTGGGTTGGCTGTGCGCGCGCACCGGCACCTTGTTCGTGACACGCGAGCGGCGTCACGACACCAAGCGCATCAACAAGCAGATCGCCCATGCACTGCATGCCGGCGATTGCATCGCCGTGTTCCCGGAAGGCAGCACCAGCGATGGCAGCGATGTACTGGTATTCAAGGCCTCGCTACTGCAGCCAGCCATCGACGCCGAGGCAGAGGTATTGCCGATCGCCATCCGCTATCTTGATCAACACGGTCAGGCGAGCGATGCGGCCGCCTATATCGGCGAGATGAGCCTGCTCGACTCCATCCGGCGCCTGATTGCCGAGCCTCGACTTACCGTCAGCCTCACCTTTTTGCCGGCCATACACGCGGCGCATCGCCACCGTCGGGAGCTGGCGCAGCAAGCGCAGCAACAGATCGCCGGCGTGGTGCGCGGGGAGTGCGCGCGCAGCAGCGCCCCTTCGGCCCACGCGATCACGGAACAAGCCGGCTAGTCTGCTTCTTGCAACCTCGGCTGCTGTGACGGCTGCTGGAATACCGCGCCATCATCAAGCCGAATGGCGGTCAATGCGCCACCCCATACGCATCCGGTATCGAGCGCGATGACATCCGGGCGCTGCACCAGCCCCAGCGCCGACCAATGCCCGAAAAGCACCCGTTCGCGGCGGGCATGCGCCACATCAAACCAGGCGCGCAATCCGCTCCCACCCTTGCCCTTGCTTTTGTACTCCAGCGCACCATCGTCGGTGAGAAAGCGCATCCGGGTGCAGATATTCACCACCAGGCGCAGGCGCTCGACGCCTGCCAGCGTGTCGCTCCAGCGCGTGGGTTTGTTGCCATACATCTGCATCAGGAATTCGGCATAGTCGGCAGAGGCGAGTACGGCCGATACCTCGCCCGACAAAGCCAGGGCGTCGTCGCTGCTCCAGGTCGGCCACAGGCCGGCGTGCACAAATACATCAGCACCGTCACGGCGCACCAAGGGCTGCCGGCGTAGCCAGGTCAGCAATTCATCGGCATCGGGCGCGGCCAGAACCTCATCCAGGGTGTCCCCCCCTTTGGCCGTACCATGGCCAGCGTGGCGCGCCAGCAAGTGCAGATCATGGTTGCCCAGAACACAATCCACGGCATCACGATGCGCATGCACCCAGCGCAATACCTCGAGCGAGCCGGGGCCGCGATTGACCAGATCGCCCAGCAAGACCAGGCGATCCCGCTCCACCCGGAAGTCGATGCGTTCGAGCAGGCCAATGAATTCCCGGAAACATCCTTGCACATCGCCAATCGCATACCTTGCCATATATCCAGCCTATGATTCAGAAACAGCCAATACACAAATGCAGCAGGGCCGGAGCTTGCCGCCATGATCAACCATCCACTTGCCAGCATAGATGCCTGGCTGCGCTATTTTGCCGCCAGCAGCCTGCCCACCTTGGCATATAGCCAGCAGCAACTCGACACCCTGCGCCAGAACGAAGCGCTGGCCAATCTGCAACAGCTCGCACGCGTAATCAAACACGACGCCTTGCTGGCACTCAAAACCCTGCGCTATCTGCAGAACCATCGCTCCAGCCACCAGCTCAATGATGTCACCACCATAGACCGGGTGATCCTGATGGTGGGCGTGCAGCCCCTGCTTGACGATTTCGCCAACTCGCCCAGTATCGAGGCGCAATCGGCCGAATACCCGGCCGGTATCAGCCTCGCCCGTAGCCTGTTGCAGCGCGCCCACCTGGCCGCCATTTGCGCCGATGCAATCGCAGCGCAGCGTCATGATGTGGACGGCAGCGAGGTGATGACAGCCGCCTTATTGCGCGATATCGCCGAAATCCTTATCGCCTGCTACGCACCGAAGTTGACCTTGAGGGTACGCGCCATGCAGCAGCGCGACCGCAGCATACGCAGCCAGGTGGCCCAGCGGGTGGTATTCGGCTTCCCCTATCTGGACCTGCAACTGGCGCTGATCGAGCAATGGCGGCTACCGCCCATCCTGAAGATGCTGATGGATGAGGGGCACGCCGAACACCCGAGGGTGCGCACCGTATCACATGCGGTCGCCTTTGCGCGACATTGGTCAAACGGCGCCGATGACGCCGCCCTGCCGGATGACTACGCCAATATTGCCGATCTGGTCTCGATCGATCCGGAAGAGGCCGTGCAGCTTTGTGCGGCAGCGGTCAGCAAGGCCGGCAAAGCCGCCAGCTGGTTTGCCGGCCCGGCAACGGAGCCGGCCAGCGGTGCGTGATGGATCAAGTGCGTAAGGAAGCGCCGAACGAATCCAGTGTTCAACTTGAGTAGCAGCACCCGGGGACACCCGGGGCTTAACCGGAAGTGGTTACGTTGTTGATTCCTTGTGGATCCACTCCGCCCCTCCCCCCGCCATCGCGAGGGAACCGCGCTTTTTGCGCGTGAGTGGATTCATTCAGAGCTTCCTTGAACAATCAGGCAATGCAATCTGCATCAAACACGCGACTTCTTGCGATGATCTCCGTTGCAATTTCGGTGTCGGCCTTGTCGGCAAGGTTCGGGCCGAGAAACACCGGATATACCTTGATCGCCATCACGGCGATATCGCTTGGCGCACTCGGCGCCCGCCCACCTGGAAATGCATGGCGCTTGTCGCGCAGGAAACTGGCGGCCGCGCGTATTGCCTCCAAGACGCGTTGATCCGATTCATTGGCGAAGGTGAAACGCCAAGCGCGAATCCGTCTATTGATTTCTGCCTTGTCCGCTTCGGCTTCGATCCCGGCAGCAACAAACACCCTGCAATCGTAATCTCTACAGGTTCGTGGCCGCTGCGCATAAATGGAACAGCCCGCCGGCTTGAGCATGGGGCAAGCGCCATGGCGGTCATAGCCAATCAAGCGGTGCCCCGCAGGCCAACCGGGTGCCGGGCTCAACATGGCCTTGGGCAACACGGAAAGTGCGGCCTTGTCTGTCGGGCGCACATGGATGAAATACGCCGAGCGACAACAGCCACGGCAATCACCACAAGGCACATCCGAGAACGAGCGCCCCTGTAGCGTGGCAATCGCATTGTCGAGCCAGCTGGCAAAATCGCCTGCCTCGATGCCATCGTGCTTATCCATCATTGGCGCCCTGCTCCAGCCTGGTATTTTGAATAGGGTTATGACGTAGCGGCTGCACAGCATGACTGGCGCAGCAGCTACCCGCATAGGCGGCTGCCAGCCGTCCCTGCCAAGCCGACGGTCGTTGCGACCGGGCCGCTCAATCCGGCGCGCATTATCGCTGTGTCAACCGGAACAGCCAAGCAAGGCTCGACGACATGATCCGGCACATTGGGGCCGCTTTTCGTAAAGAGCGCTGCCAGGCGGCATATTCACAGATTTCTGGCGGCGGCATATCTCGCCAAGCTTTCTGCCGGCCAGATCTTGGCTGCATCGTAATAGGCCGAAAAGGTCGGGATGGCCGGGTCCAGCGTCACCCAAGGCTGGCGCGAGCGGCAATAGATATGCGCCTGGGGCGGAAATTGCGCCGGCTGGTCGAGCGTACCGACGCGGATATAGCAGAGCACCGGGGAGCGGCTGCCATGTTCATTCCACATGGCGCCATGGCAGAGCGGGCAGCGGAATACCCAATGCTTGCGGCCGCTATCGGTCGGCACCAGCGCCCGCTCCGGCTGGCCACACAGAATCAATAACGCCTTGCGCTCCAGCACCGCATGATGGGCAAACGGCCCACCAGTCTCGCGCTGACAGCGCGTGCAGTGGCAGCAATGGACAAACAAAGGCTGGCGCTGCATGCGGTAGCGCAAGGCACCACAGGCGCAGCCGCCATCGACTGCTTCGGCTTCAGGAAGGGTTGCAGCAATGCTCATGACGGCGCTCCCGGCAGGTTCAGTATTGATGTCATTGGTCGGCACAGGCCGCCAGCAGGCGTTGCGCCTGACGTCGAATGGCCGTGTGCAGGCCTTCGGGTGAAAGGATGGTGAAATCGCATGGCAATCGAGCCAACTCGCGCGCCACCCAATCGAGGTCATCGGCTTCGATCTGCAATACCGTGCTATCGCCCACGCTGCGCAGTACTCCCAGCCAAGTGGGCACCTGCTGGCGCGCCGCTGGCAAGTCCAGCGCCAGTCTCACTTGGGCCTGATAAAGGCGCGGAATGATCGCGATGGCTTCGCTGATATGGCCAAGCGGATCGAAATCTGCCGGGCGGGCAAAGCTGGCCGGCATTGGTCTGGCCGATACGATGCGGTCAAGCCGGAATACACGCAGCCCCTGGCGCAAATGACAGTAGGCAACCACATACCAGGCTCCGTGCAGATAGGCGAGACCATAGGGGTCGATGGCGCGCTCGCTGGCTTGCCCGTCTGCAGCGCCATAGCGTAGCTGCACGCGCTGCTGGGCACGGGCAGCGGTGCTCAAGGTGGCCAGGATCTGCGGGTCACCGGCGCGACTGGCGCGTGCCAGATCAAGCGTGACCGTCTCGCCGACCGCCCGCACCTGCTTGCGCAGCCCTTCCGGCATCACCCGCTCCAGCTTGGCCAAGGCGCTCGCGCCGGCCGGTGCCGCATCATTAAGGCCAAGCTGGCGCGACGCCACCAGGCCCAGCGCCACCGCCAGCGCTTCTTCATTGCTGAACAGCATCGGTGGCAGCTTGAAGCCATGCATCAAGCGATAGCCGCCATCTCGCCCACGCTCGGCCACCACGGGAATGCCAAGCTGCTCCAGCATCACCACATAGCGGCGCAAGGTGCGCGGGTCCACCTCCAGCCGCCGCGCCAGCTCGCTACCGCTGAGCAGGCCATGGGTCTGCAGCAGTTCCAGCAAGGCCAGCACGCGGGTAGTGGGATTAGGCATGACGCCATGATAGGCCGAATCAGGACAGTCTCCGCCCTATATCAAACGTATTGTCGGCGGCGTTGCGCCAACCGGCGCCCCAGCCCGAAAGTCCACCATGCATCACTTCTCCGCCCTGCTGATTCAAACTGCAAGCCATGCCACACCGGCTGCCTGCCCGGTGCCAATGCGCGGGTCAATCGCCACCACGGAGGCAAGCCAATGAGCTATGCCAGCGAGTTGTGGCTGTATTTTCTGGTGGTAGGCGGTGTAGTCGTGCTGCCCGGCATGGATATGGCCTTTGTCATGGGCAATAGCCTCACCAGCGGCCGCCAGGTGGGTCTCGCCGCCGTGGCCGGCATCGTGATGGGTGGCCTGTGCCATACCATCATCGCTGCTGCCGGCATCAGCGCCCTGTTCAAGCTTTTCCCCGCCGCATTGACTGCCATGCTGCTGGCCGGCGCCGGCTATATCGCCTGGATAGGCACGAGCCTGATCCGTGTCAGCAGCCTGACCGCACCCAGTCTGGCTGGCGGCCAACGCAGCGCTGCGCAGAGCTTTGCCGGCGCCATGGCAACGTGCCTGCTCAACCCCAAGGCGTATTTGTTCATGCTGGCGATCTTTCCGCAGTTCCTGCACGCCGGGCGCGGGCCGATCTGGCTGCAGGCCAGCCTACTGGGGCTGATCACTGCCCTGGTACAGCTGGCGGTGTACGGCACCCTCGCCCTGCTGGCGGCTCGCGCCCAGACGGCTCTGGCAGCGCATCCACGCGCCAATGCAGCCATGGCACGCAGCGTTGGCATGGTACTGTTGCTGGCTGCGGCACTGACTCTTTATCGCGGTCTGGCCGGATAGTTCGCCTCACCGCCATGCCGGTGTTCATGTCTGATACCTGCACGCCCGGCAAGGCGGCGACGCTTCCAGCACAGCTGAGCCACCTTGCCGCATGCAAGCGGGACATGAGACGTAGCGATTTATCGCTACCACTTGCCAACCCTACCTACTGGTAGGCATACTGCGCCCATGGATACCCGCACCGCACTGCTCGATCACGCTACCGAACTGGTTCGCACCCGAGGTTACTCGGGCTTCAGCTATGCCGATCTGGCTGAGCGGGTGGCCATTCGCAAAGCCAGTATCCATCACCACTTTCCCAGCAAGGATGATCTGGGCCTGGCGCTGCTGGAGCGCTATCACGAGCGCTTTGAAGCATCGCTGCTGCAGATTGCGACAGATCATGCGAGCGCGCCGGCGCGGCTGCGCGGTTTTGCGGCGCTGTATCGCGACAGCCTGGTGCACAAGCTCGGCTGCCTGTGCGGCATGCTGGCAGCCGATGTCGATGTGATATCGCCAGAAATGGCCGCCGGCGTCGGCCGCTTTATGCGCATGAACCAGCAGTGGCTGGAGCAGGTGATCATGCAAGGACAGCAACAAGGCAGCCTGCCTGTGCAGATCAGCGCCGCAGCGGTAGCCGGGCTGTTGCTGTCGGTTTGCCAGGGCGGGCTGCTCATCGGGCGTGCCTGGCAAAGCGTGGATGACTTCGATCGCGCAGTGGCAGCGCTGTGGGCTCTGCTCCAGCTGCCTGACTAAATTTTTTTGCACCTCAACCCTACCTACTGGAAGGTATACACATGATGAATTTCTCCACATCCACACTCCTGGTTCTGGGTGGCAGTACCGGCATGGGCAAGGCCAGCGCGCATAAAGTGCTCGAAGGCGGCGGCAAAGCGACTCTGGTCGGGCGCAATGCCCAGGCACTCGATCAAGCGGCAAGCGAGTTGGCAGCCGTCGGCGAGGTGAATACCGTCATTGCCGACTTGGCACAGCCGGCCGATGTGGATCGCCTGATCGCGCAAATTCCCGCCATGAAGGCCGATCTGCTGCTCAACGCTGCCGGCTTATTCCTGCCCAAGACCTTTCTTGAACATACAACCCAGGACTACGACCAGTACCAGCAGCTCAATCGCGCCTTCTTTTTTGCCAGCCAGGCGTTTGCCAAGGCACTGATCGCGCGCAAATCGGGCGGCGCCATCGTCAATATCGGCTCGATGTGGGCCAAGCAGGCGATCAAGGCCACCCCATCTTCGGCCTATTCCATGGCCAAGGCCGGCCTGCATGCCTTGACCCAGCATCTGGCCATGGAATTGGCCGAGCACGGCATCCGCGTCAATGCCGTGTCACCGGCAGTCGTCGCCACGCCGATCTATGAGGGATTTATCGAGAAGGATCAGGTGCATGATGCCTTGCAAGGCTTCAATAGCTTTCACCCGATCGGCCGCATCGGCAGCGCAGACGACGTTGCCAATGCCATCGCCTTTTTGCTGTCAGATAAGGCCGGCTGGGTAACAGGTGCCATCTGGGATGTGGATGGTGGCGTAATGGCGGGGCGCAACTAGGCGCAAGCAGGTGGATGCGGCGCCGCCGCTGCATCCACCGGCGATATCGCCCTCTGGATGCAACTCCCGCAGCAAGGCAGACTCAGACCCTGTCATGCCGCCTGTGCTGCCAACCCATCCGACCATCTGCGAGACCGATTCATGCGCCTACCCGCCTTCCTTCTGCTGATACTTGCAGCCAGCAGGCTCTACGCCGCCACACCTGCCGATGCAAGCCATCATGAAATTGAATTGCTGCTGACGCGCCTTGAAACTTCCGGCTGCCAGTTCAACCGCAACGGCAGTTGGTATCAGGGAGGAGAGGCGAAAAGCCATTTGCTGCGCAAACTGGACTACCTGGACAGCCACGGTGGCGTGCGCAGCACCGAGCAATTTATCGAACAAGCAGCATCTAGCAGCAGTAGCACCGGCAAGCCTTACTGGGTGAAATGCGGCAGCGCCGCACCGATGCAAAGCGGGAAATGGCTGACTGGCGAATTGGCGCATCTTCGTGCCACCAACCCATAGCGGTGCGGCGTCCTTATTCCCTTACCCAAAGGACGCCGCAGCGCTTAGGGAAGCTCTGAACGAATCGAGTTCTCAACCACTACCTCATGTCCCGGGAGACCCGGGACTAAGACGAAAATGGATAGGTCAACGATTTCTCACTGTTTCATTCCACCCCCTCCGCCCCCGCCGCCGCGGGGGAAGCGCGCATTTTGCGCGTTGGGTGATTCGTTCAGAGCTTCCTTAGATGCCCGAGGTCACGATGAGCGGGCGCCCGCCGGCTTGCAAGACCGTGTCACTCACCAGATCGAACGACACATTCACGATGATCAAGGGAATCTTGCCGCCCGATGCGATGTACTCATCGCTATTGGTCCATTGTCGGCTGACGTAGAGGCTGTTCCGGCTGGTTTTGCGCGGATCGAACGCACAGCCGAAAATCGCATTGATCTGCTCGGCCGTCATGCCGGCCTTGATATTGTTCACCTGCGCCAGCGTGAAGTTGCTGTTCAAGCATGCCGCAGTCACCACGGGCACTGCCGGCTTTTGTGTTCCCAGGCTGATGACGTTTCCCACGGTCACCACCACGCCGGAATAAATGGTGGAACCGACCTGCACCGAGTCGATGGTCAAACGATTGGTTGCCGGGTCGTAGGAGTCGGCCATTGCCGTGGCGGACAGCAGGCAAACAGTGGCCAGATGCATAAAACGCTTGTTCAGGTAGTTCATTGCGTGGCTTTCGGTTGGATGACCGCGCCGATACTACACAGGCCGATTGCATCAAACCAATATATTATGCATTCCGCATAAGCATTTGCTAAGAAAGCGCTACGCGACTCCCGTATTCACGCCATCGCATCCAGCCCCGGAAAGACTGATGCTCAGGAGGCAGTGCCTAAACCATGAATATTCCGCTGCCGCACTCCTCGCCAGCGCGCGGCTTCCCCACCAGGGCGAAGGGGGGTAGATCAACAAGGAATCAACAACGTACCCATTCCCGGCCGAGTCCCGGACTTGGCGGGACCCGCTACTCAAGTCGGGCACTCGATTCGGTCAGCGCTTCCCCGTACGAACTCTGGGCGAATGGCGTTTTCAGCCCTATTTCACTCGCACCCGCTCAAAATTATTGGTCATGAAGGGATTGGCCTTATAGCCTTCCACATGCTTTTGCCGGGCAATCATCACCTTCGGTTCGACCAGGCTGATCCAGGCCATCTCATCAAAAAACAGCTGCTGCGCCTGCTCATACAATTTGGTTCGCTCGGCCAGATTGGTGGTGCGTTTTGCGGCATCAATCAGCTTGTCGAAGTCCTTATTGCACCAGCGCGAACGATTCTCGCCGCTTTCGGCTGCGGTGCAGGACAGAATCGGTGACAGGAAGTTATCCGGGTCGCCGTTGTCGCCCGCCCAGCCATACAACACCACATCATGCTCGCCTGCCTTGGTGCGCTTGAGCAGCTCTACCCACTCCAGCACCACGATCTTTGCCTTGACGCCAATGCGCGCCCAGTCGGCCTGGATCATCTCGGCAGTCAGCTTGGGATTGGGATTGGTGCCGCCGCCACTATTGCGCACATACAGGCTCAACTCGAGGCCGTTGGGATAGCCCGCCTCCTGCAGCAGCTTTTTCGCCTTGTCCAGATCCCGCGCTGGCGCGGCAATACGCTTGTTGTAAGCCCACATCGCCATGGGTAAGGGCAGGTGGGCCGGCACGGCCGAGCCTTCGTAGACCGCGCGGGCAATTGCCGGCTTGTCGATCGCCAGCGCCAGCGCCTGGCGTACTCGTTTATCTGAGGTCACCTTGTGCTGGGCATTCACCGCCAGATAGGAGAGCACCAGCGCGCTATTGGACTCCACCACCAGATTCGGGTCGCTGCCGAGCATCGGCAAATCTTGCGGCTTGGGGTAGACCATGAAATTGCATTCGCCGCGCTTGAGCTTTTGCGCGCGCACCGCCGGGTCGGTGGTGATGGCGAATATCAGTTTGTCGCTGGCTGCCTTGCCACGCCAATAGGCGGGATGCGCCTCATAGCGGATTTGCGAGCCGACCTCATAGCGCTTGAATACATATGGGCCGGTGCCAACCGGCTGGGTAGTGATATTGGCGCTACGCCCCTCAGCCAGGAGCTTTTGCGCGTACTCCGCCGACACGATGCTGGAAAAGGCCATGGCCAAGTCAGCCAGGAACGGCGCCTCCTGGTGATTCAGCACAAACTTCACCGTGTAGTCGTCGACCCGCTCCAGCTTCTTGATCAGGCCGGGGAAGCCCATATCCACCGCAAACGGCCAACCTTGCGGACTGGCACCGGCACCGGGATGCTTGCTATCGAGCATGCGGCCGAACGACCACAGCACATCATCGGCATTGAAGTCGCGTGTCGGCTTGAACCATTCCGTCGTATGGAACTTCACGCCACGACGCAGGCTGAAGGTGTATTCCAGCCCGTCCTTGCTGATCTCCCACTTCTCGGCCAGGGCCGGAATCACCTTGGTGCCACCCGGCTCGAACTCGACCAGCCGGTTATAGATGGTCTGCGCCGCCGCATCATTGGTGGTGGCGGCGGTGTACATGGCGTAATCAAAGCCTTGCGGCGCCGCTTCGGAGCAGAACACCAGCGGTTTGGCAGCGGCAGTGGCGGCCAGCATCATGGCCAAGGCAAGCGGGATCAGTTTCATTTGGCGCTCTCAGATCTGAGACAAGTCCTCTGTGCATACAGAAGGATTGGGTGAGCGGGCCAGAACGGCCCCTCACCCTGCCCTCTCCCGGCGGAAGAGGGCCGTTGCTGCATTCGCTGCTTACACGCTTATTTCACCGACACGCCGTAGAAGGACATCAGGCCGAACGGGCTGATCTTGAAGCCGCTGACCTTCTTGTTCATCGGCACATACACCGTCGAGTGGGCGATGGTGGTCCAAGGCATTTCCTTCTTGAACATCTCCTGGGCCTTCATATACATCTCGGTGCGCTGCTTCACATCGGAGGTCTGCTTGGCCTTGACGATCAGGCTGTCGAAGTCCTTGTTGCACCATTGTGCGTAGTTGTTGCCGCCGACCGCATCGCAACCGAGGTTCACGCCCAGCCAGTTATCCGGATCGCCGTTGTCACCGGTCCAACCGACCAGGATGGCGTCGTGCTCGCCCTTTTGCGCGCGCTTGAGGTACTCGCCCCACTCATAAGTCGTGATATTGGCCTTGACGCCGATCTTGGCCCAGTCGGCCTGGATCATTTCGGCCATCAGCTTGCCATTGGGGTTGTAGGGGCGCTGCACTGGCAATGCCCACAGCGTCAGCTCGAAACCATTCGGATAACCGGCTTTGGCCAGCGCTGCCTTGGCAGCTGCCGGATCGTAGTTCTGGTCCTTCAGGTTCTTGTTGTACGACCACTGGGTAGGCGGCATCGGGTTGGTCGCCACCTGACCGGCACCCTGGTAGACGGCATCAATGATCGCCTTCTTGTTGATCGCCTGATCCAGTGCACGACGTACCGCCACATTGTCGGTGTTCTTGTGCTTGGTGTTGTAGGCCAGGAAACCAAGATTGAAGCCGGCCTGGTTCGGCACATTCAGCGACGGCTCTTTCAGGGCCTGGGCCAGGTCAGCCGGCTTGGGGTAGGACATGATGTCGCATTCGCCCGCCTTGAGCTTCTGGTAGCGCACCGAGCCGTCAGCGGAGATCACGAAGATCAGGTTGTCCAGCTTTACATCACCAGCACGCCAGAATTCCTTGTTGCCGGTGTAGCGAATGATCGCGTCCTTCTGATAGCTCTTGAATACAAACGGGCCGGTACCGATAGGCTGGGTATTGAGCTGTTGCGGCTTGCCAGCCTTGAGCAACTGATCGGCATATTCAGCCGACAGGATGGACGCGAACGACATGGCCAAGTCGGCGAGGAAGGCGGCATCGACCTTCTTCAGGGTGAACTTGACCGTGTAAGGATCGAGCTTTTCGATCTTGGCGATATTCTCGTCCATGCCCATATCGGTGAAATAGGGAAACTCGACCGGATCGGCTTTGCGGAACGGGTGATCCTTGCTCAACATGCGCTGGAAGGTGAACAGCACATCGTCGGCATTGAATTCGCGGCTTGGCTTGAAGTACTCGGTGGTATGAAACTTCACACCACGGCGCAGGTGGAAGGTGTAGCTCAGGCCATCGGCGCTGATATCGTATTTCTCGGCCAGACCAGGCTGCACCTTGGTAGCACCGCGCTCGAATTCCACCAGTCGGCTGTACATGGTTTCGGCGGTAGCGTCGAAATCGGTACCTGCGGTGAAGCGACCCGGATCGAAGCCGGCCGGACTGCCCTCCGAACAATACTTGAGGGTGGCGGCGGCATTGGCACCGATAGCACCGGCAGCGAGCGCAGCAGTGAGCGCCATCTGCAACAGGGTCAGTCGCTTCATGGTTTCATCCTTGTCAGAAAAGATAGGGGTGGAGCGGGATACGCTTGGCGCGGAACGGTAACACAGTCGCACGCAGTGGTGGCAGGCCGCTGTAACGGCTTGTTGCGAGGTACTGACAGGCGTTGCGGCGTGGAATGCGGTAGCGCTGCTTGCCATGCCGCGATAGGCGGCGCCCGCAATGCGCAGCAGACCTCGCAAATTGCCAGAACCATGCAAAACGGCGCCCGAGAGCGCCGTTTTGCCATACAGGCGAGCTTATTTGATCGACACGCCGGAGAAGGACATGCGGCCAAACGGACTGATCTTGAAGTCCTGCACCCGCTTGTTCATCGGCACCGCCACCACCGAGTGGGCAATGGTGCTCCACGGCATGGCTTGCTTGAATACTTCCTGCGCCTTCATATACAGGGCGGTACGCTTTTTCGCATCCGTGGTGCGCTTGCCTTCGACAATCAGGTCTTCATATGCCTTATCGCACCACTGCGCATAGTTGCCCGAACCGATGGCGTCACAGCTGAGGATGTTCAGCCAGTTGTCCGGATCACCATTGTCGCCGGTCCAGCCGAACATGCCGGTATCGGCCTCGCCCTTCTTGGCGCGCTTGAGGTACTCGCCCCACTCGTAGCTGGTGATATTGGCCTTCACCCCGATCTTGGCCCAGTCGGCCTGGATCATCTCGGCCATCAGCTTGGCATTGGGGTTGTAGGGGCGCTGCACCGGCATCGCCCACAAACTGATTTCCAAGTCCTTGACTCCGGCCTTGGCCAGCAGGGCGCGCGCCTTATCGACGCTGTAGGCCGCATCCTTGAGCTTGGGGTTGTACGACCACTGTGCCGGCGGCATCGGATTGCTGGCGGCAATGCCGGTACCCTGGTACACCGCTTCCAGGATGGCCGGCTTGTTGATCGCCATATCGAGCGCTTGGCGCACTTCCAGCTTATCGAGCGGCTTTTTGGTGACGTTGTACGCCACATAGCCGACATTGAAGCCAGGGCGCGACTGGATCACGATGGCCGGGTCGGCCTTCAGTGCCACCAGGTCAGCCGGCTTGGGCGGGAAGGCGATATCGCACTCGCCAGCCTTGAGCTTTTGCGCCCGCACCGCGCTATCGGTGGAGATGGTAAAGATCAGGTTATCCAGTTTGACATCGGCCTTGTTCCAATAGTCCTTATTGGCCGAATAACGGATGGTCGCATCCTTGTCGTAGCGCTTGAAGACAAACGGACCGGTGCCGATCGGTGCGCTGGCGATCTGCGCCGGCTTGCCGGATTTGAGCAGCAAGTCAGCATATTCGGCCGAATGGATCGAGGCAAAGCCCATGGCCAGATCGGCCAGGAAGGAGGCATCGACATTCTTCAGGGTAAAGCGCACCGTCTGCGGATTGACCGCCTCCACCTTGGCCAGATTGGCCGCCATGCCCATGCTGTTGAAGAAGGGAAACTCGCTCGGATAGGCCTTGCGGTAAGGGTGTTCCTTGTCGTCCATGCGGCTGAAGGTAAACACCACATCGTCGGCATTGAAATCACGGCTGGGCTTGAAGCTCTCATTGCTATGAAACTTCACTCCACGGCGCAGATGGAAGGTGTAAATCAGGCCATCCGGGCTGATTTCCCACTTTTCAGCCAGCGCCGGCAACACTGCCGTGCCCCCTCGCTCGAATTCCACCAGGCGATTGAACACCGGCCAGATCGCATCGAAATCGGTACCGGCATTGAGCTGGTTCGGATCAAAGCCGGATGGACTGCCTTCGGAGCAGTATTTGAGCGTCCCAGCGGCAGCGGCCGGCAGAGCAAGGCTGGCCAGGGAGGCGGCCAGCAGCAGTGAAAACAGCGCGGTATGGCGCATAGCGTTGATTCCCATGATGAGCCCGGCACGGGCAATGGCGCGCATTGTGGCGGGCCGAGGCAGACATGGGAAGCACTGCACCGAAGCGGAGCCGACAGCGTTGCGCAAGGGCACGACACCGGACCCGAAAACCAGCAGGGCGGCCCATGGCCGCCCTGCTCTCTGCATATCCGGGCTCGCGAACCCTGTTCAGAGCTTGCGCAACACCACGCTACCGACCGAATAGCCAGCACCGAAGCTGGAAATCACCCCGATATCACCTGCCGCCAGATCGTCTGCATGCAGATGAAACGCGATGATGGAGCCGGCGCTAGAGGTATTGGCGTATTGATCGAGAATCACCGGCGCCTCTTGCGGCGTCGGGTCGCGATCCAGCAGACGGCGGGCAATCAGCTGGTTCATGCTCAGATTGGCCTGATGCAGCCAGAAGCGCTTGACGCCGGCCGGCGCCAGTTCCAGCGCTGCGAGATGGCCGGCAATATGCTCGGCCACCATCGGGCAGACTTCCTTGAATACCTTGCGGCCTTCCTGCACAAACAGCTTGTCGCGCAGATCGCCCCACTTGTCTTCACAGCGGTTCAAAAAGCCGGCGTTATTGCGGATATTGTTGGAAAACTGCGTCGCCAATCGCGTACCGAGCACCTCGAAACGATGGTTGGAAACCGCCAGATCGCTGCGCTCCACCACTACTGCAGTCGCCACATCGCCGAAGATGAAATGGCAATCGCGATCACGCCACTCCAGATGGGCCGAGCAGATTTCCGGATTCACCATCAGCACAGCACGGGCGCTGCCGCTACGCACCGCATTGGCCGCCTGCTCGATGCCAAAGGTAGCACTGGAGCAGGCCACATTCATATCGAATGCCCAGCCGCCTATTCCCAAGGCGTTCTGCACCTCGATCGCCATCGCCGGATAGGCACGCTGCATATTGCTGGCGGCGCAAATCACCCCGTCGATGTCGGCCGGCTGGCGGCCCGAGCGCTCCAGTGCCATTTTGGCGGCGGCCACCGCCATTTCGGCCATCACGGATAACTGCTCATTGTCGCGCGGCGCCAGGCGTGGATACATGCGCTCCGGGTCCAGCACGCCGTCGCGATCCAGCACGAAGCGCTGCTTGATGCCGGACGCTTTTTCGATGAATTCGACCGAGCTTTCCGCCAGCGCCGCCATTGCGCCACTGGCAATCTCGGCGGCATGGCGCTCATTATGGCGGCGCACATATTCATTGAAACTGGCCACCAGCGCTTCATTGCTGATGGATGCAGACGGCGTGAACAGGCCGGTGCCGGAAATGACGGCTGTGTGCATGAGGCTAAATCCCTGATCTGATGCATAAAGCCCCAACCGAGCAAGCGTTCGGTGGGCAAGACGACCGATGATAGCAGATCAGCCGCGCTACCCGTCCGCGCTGCGCTGCTTGATCAACCGCGCAGCCAATCAGGCCTCGTGCGGATTGGCCACGTCGACAAGCTGCGGCTGCAACACCGGCAGCAAGGCGGAAGGAGACAGTCCGACCAGAAAACCGCGTTTGCCGCCGTTGAGATACATGCGTTCCAGCGCCAGGATGGATTTTTCCATGAATACCGGCATGACTTTCTTGGTACCCAGCGGCGAGGTACCGCCAACCAGGTAGCCGGTATGCTTGTTGGCAACCTCCGGTGTGCACGGCTCGATGTGCTTGCGTCCGGCCTGCCTGGCCAGATTGCGGGTGGACACTTCGCAGTCACCATGCATCAGCACGATCAGCGGCTTTTTCGCCTCGTCTTCCAGCACCAGCGTCTTGATGACGGCATGCTCGGGCACACCGAGCTGGCGGCTGGACTCTGCCGTTCCTCCGCGCTCGACATAGTCGTAAAGATGTTCGGTGTAGGCAATCTTGTGCTGGCGCAGTACGCGGATGGCTGCAGTGACGGGGGCTTTTTCCTGGCTCATCGTGCCGATTTTAAACAGCTAGCGGCACTATCGGTAGCGCGCCGCAATGGCCGCCGCGGTGCCGTCGTCCAACACACTGTGTATGGCGGTATTGAGGCGCCGGTACACATCAGGGTCGATGGCAAGATTGCAAGCCAGCCACATCTGCGTGTCCTTCGGATCGCCGGCGGCAAACACCTGCTTGATCCGGCTGGACAGGCCCAGCCGACTGGCGCGGTAGGCGCCACTGATCGAACCGGCCACCCACAGGTCGATGCGGTTCGACATCAACTTGGGCAGGTTGTTGGCATCGGCCGGCGCGCGATCCAAGGTTACCCCTTGCCGCTCGACATAATCGCCATAAGCGTCGCCCAAGTAGCTGCCCACCTGGTATTTGCGCGCCTCGGCCATGCTGCCGAGCTTGTGCGGCCAGTCAGCCCTGGCAAACAAGGCAATCTTGTCGTCCACCAATGGGCCGATCCACACATAGTTCGGCTCACGTTCTGCCGTTCTTACCGCCGAATACATGCAGGTATCGGCTTGGCTACGGGTCTGCATCTGCGCCCGCGCCCAAGGCAGAAGCTGGAATTGTCCGTCGATGGCCGCCCGCTTCAATCCCTCGCGCACAATATGGCTGGCAATACCACCCACTTCGTTTTGCTCAAGCATATTGAAGGGCGGGTAGTCCTCGGTCAGCAGGGTCAGGCCCCAAGTTGCCACCGGGAACGCCCAGCTCAGGCAAGCCACCAGAAGCTGGCGCATTTATCCTCCCGCCCAGGCCAGGCTTCAGTTTCCGAGATGCTTGGCCATGATGGCCGCAACATCGATCTTATGCACCCCTTGGGCAAAGATTGCGGCGACCCGCTTGCCCTCGGCATCCTTTTTGAAGCAGATGAACAGCTTTTTATCCTCCAGCAGCTTGCCATTCATGGCCAGCTTGCCGGCAAACGGCTTCAAATCAGCCTCGGTCTTCATCAGGTAATTGAACACATTGCCATCAACAACCGCAGCATCGATACGCCCACCGGCGAGTTTTTGCAGATTCTTCGCGTCATCAAGCGCCACATCGACCTTTTGCTGCTTGGCAGCGACCCGGGCGTCGAACTCGGCCGTGTTGACATAATCCTGTACGACGCCGATCTTTTTGTTGGCCAAGTCAGCAATGGCATTCCAGCTCAGCGGCGCATCCAGCCTTTGCGCCAAGCCAAGCGGACCATTGCCCATCGGCTCGGACAGGGTGAAATCCTTGCGTACTTCAGGTGAGTCATATTCAGGGAAATATCCTGCATAGGCCGGGTCACTCTTGCCAAGCTGCACCGCGCGGGTCCACGGGTAGAATTCCACCTTCAATTCATATCCCATCGCCTTGAACGCCGCCTTGGCCACCGCCACGCAGGCGCCTTGGTCCGCCAGCTTCGCGCCGGTGTAGGGAGGCCATTCGAGCGAGGCCAGTTTGATCACCTTGTCTTCCGCCCGCCCCGACAGCGCCGCCAGAAAAAACAGTGAGGCGAGCAATGCACGATTGAATGCCTTCATCATCATTTCCTTTGCTCCGGTTCACACTTTGAACTGTTCCACCGTCACCTGAAGCTGCACCGCCAGTCTCGCCACTTCTTCCGAAGCAATCTGGGTCTGGCGTGCGCCCTGCGCCGCTTCGCTGACCACCGTCTGGATTTCGCGAATGCTGCCGGTCACGCCTTTTACCGCCTCATCCTGCCGGCTGGATGATTCAGCAATATCTTCATTGATTTGGGCGATCTTGCGAGCCGACTCTGCCAGGTGCTCGATAGCGCTGCCGGCTTCGCGGGCACGCTTGAGGCCCAGCTCGGCCTTGTCGCGGCTATTGCTCATCACCGCCACCGCCTGTTGCGTGCCATCGCGCAGCTCGGTAATCGCCCGCTGGATCTCGGTGGTCGAGTCGTGAGTGCGGTTGGCAAGGGTGCGAACCTCGTCAGCCACCACGGCAAACCCGCGCCCCGCCTCACCGGCGCGCGCGGCTTCAATGGCGGCATTGAGTGCCAGCAAATTGGTTTGTTTGGCAATATCGTTGATTACGGTAAGAACCGAACCGATCTTTTCGCTATTGCGTGCCAACTCGGTGATCACCTGGGCTGCATTATCAACTTCCTTGGAGGCCTCGCCGATGGTGGCGATCGCATCATTGACAACCGACTGGCCCTTTTCCGCCTCGATATCGGCGTAATTGGCAGCATCGGATGCCTTGCTGGTATTCACCGTAATATCGTGCACCTGATGGCTCAATTCGCTGGCGGCCTGCACCACCGATTCACTCTGCTGCTGCTGCAATTCGATACCGGCGCTGCTGCTTTCCATGATGCGGCTGGTCTGCTCGGCAGCTGCCGCCAGCTGCGGCGCCACATCGGCCACTTGCTTCATCACCCCTTGCAGGCGAGCAACAAAGGTATTGAAGGATTCCGACACGTCGGCAAACTCATCCTTGCCACGTATGGTCAAACGTCGGGTCAGATCCGCCTCGCCTGAGGCGATCTCCTTCAATGCCGTATTCAGGTTCTTCAGTGGCCGCAGCACGATGGCGGTAAGGCTGAATGACAGCGCCACCATCAAGGTGATATCAACGGCCAGGATTTGCACGATCAGGGTCACCACATTTTCACGCAAGGCTGCATCGATCGAGTCATGGGCAATGTAGATGGTGGCGGTGGCCACTTTCTTCTTGGTGCCATTGTCGTCGAACTGCAGCTCCACTTCGCGCGCCACACCGGCGATCTTGCTGCCGGCTTCAGCATTATGCGTCTTGCCATCTGCACTACGCTGCCGCCCGGCGAGGAAATCCTTGCCGTTATTGAGAACGATGCCGTTGAAGGTACGCGATACCATTTCTGCTTCCAGCACCTGGCCAATCTGGGTTTTGTCGAAGTTCCAGATGGCAGCCGGCAGACTCAAGCCCAGTCGGGCCGCCAAGGCAGTAGCGTCTTCATTCAGCTTTTGCTCCAGCCTTTTTTGCGTAGCGAGATAGTTGTACGTGCCAAGAATCGCCAGCACCACAGTAATGATGACTACGAACAGCACATTCAGGCGTCCGCTGATGCTTTGGGTGAATTTCATCGACGTCCCCAGTCAACTCTCGATGTTGTCAAGACGGGGCCCGCCATGCACGGGCCCGGATTCGACGCCTTATTGGTATTTCTTGCCGATCTTGTCAGCGGTGCCATCCTTGCGAATCGCCTCGACCGCATCGTTGAGCTTTTTCACCACATCGTCAGACACGCCGGGGTTGCACGCGAGGTACATCTGACTGTCCTTCGGGTCACCCAGGCTCAGCACCGGCTTGATCTTGAGCCCCGCGCCCTCATGAGCCGCCTTGTAAGGACCACTCTTGGCACCGGCTACCCATAAGTCGATACGGCCTGATGACAGCTTGGGCAGGTTTTGCACGTCATTGCTAACCCGCTCGAGCTTGATGCCCTGCTTCTCGGCGAAATCACCATAGGCATCGCCGTTGTAGGCTCCAACTTTATATTTCTTCGCATCGGCGGCGCTGGACAAGCTGATGGTGCTGTCGGCCTTGGCAAACAGGGTGATCTGGTCGCCTGTAAGCGGCCCCACCCACTTGAACAGCTTTTCCCGCTCGGCATTGCGCACGGCAGAATAAACACAGGTATCGCCTTGTTTCTTCGCCATATCCAGGGCGCGCTCCCAAGGAAGCAACTCGATGTTGGCGCTCACGCCCGCGCGCTTGAGCGCTTCCTGGACGATCTCGCTGGAAATGCCGGTCACCTTGCCGTCGCTGCCCTTGGTATTGAAGGGCGGATAGTCCTCGGTGGTAAAGGTCATCGCCGACGCCGCCGAACCAAGCATGACAGCAAAAAGCAGGGGGAAAGCAGTGATGTGTTTCATGACGGCATCCTCACGCGGGCGCAACTGGTTTAGGGAGCAGACACATGCAGGGCGTGCAGCAAAGTTTACAATCGTCCAACTGACGAATTGACCTTAGTCCATGGTCGTTGCAGGCGCCAGCAAGATCAACGCCATGGCCTC
>NZ_JAYRLZ010000253.1:0-6120 GCF_041904975.1 Chitinimonas sp.
CAGGCGCCAGCAAGATCAACGCCATGGCCTCGATCTACCCGACCGGTGTTTTCACCTGGCAAGACTCGCCCAAGCGCGATGCAGCAAACTGGCAATAGCCGGCCAGCCGTGCAGGATGCCTATCCAGCCCTGAGTGATAAGTGCCGCGACGTGCAAACAAATGCCTTCACAGGCAAACCATCCAAAGCCGGCCCGCGCGCTACCCGACAGGCGCCCCAACAACCCATTGCAAGAAAGCTCCTCCCGATGCCTGAACAGCGATTTCACAGTGGCTTCCACCAGCTTGGCCCGGCTTTTTTCAGCCCGGTGCAAGCCCAGCCGCTGCAAAGCCCCGTACTCGCCGCCTTCAATAACACCCTTGCTAGCGAACTGGGGCTGGCTCGGCCGCTCGACGATGCCGCGTTGCTCGACACCCTGGCCGGCAGCGCCGTCCAATCGGGCGCAACACCGATTGCCACCGTGTACTCCGGGCACCAATTCGGCGTATGGGCCGGCCAGCTTGGCGATGGCCGAGCCCTATTGCTGGGGGAGCTGGCCGGGCAGGAGGTACAGCTCAAGGGCGCCGGCCAGACACCCTACTCACGCATGGGCGATGGCCGCGCCGTTCTGCGCTCCAGCATTCGCGAATACCTGTGTTCGGAAGCCATGCACGGCCTGGGCATTCCCACTACCCGCGCCCTTGCCCTGTTTGCCAGTGCAGAGGTGGTGTGGCGCGAAACAGCCGAAACCGCTGCAGTAGTCACCCGCGTTGCGCCAAGCTTTTTGCGGTTTGGCCATTTCGAGCACTTTTATTACCGCAACCAGCATGAAACACTGCGACAGCTGGCGGACTACGCCATCGATCGCTACTTTCCCGACAGTCGGGCCGCCGACAATTGCTACCAAGCCATGCTGGAAGAAGTGATAGGCCGCACCGCCGGGTTGATTGCCGACTGGCAGGCGGTGGGGTTTTGTCATGGCGTGATGAATAGCGACAATATGTCCTTGCTGGGCTTGACGCTGGACTACGGCCCGTTCGGCTTTCTCGATGGCTTCGATGCCGGCCATATCTGCAATCACTCCGATCATAGCGGTCGCTATGCCTATGGCGCCCAGCCGGAAATCGGCCTGTGGAATCTGCACTGCCTGGCCCAGGCGCTATTGCCCCTGCTGGATCGGGACGCCGCAGTCGAGGCACTCAAGCGCTACCAAGGCTTGTTCGAGGCCGCCCTCACCGAGCGTTTTCGCCGCAAACTGGGCCTGCGCAGCAGCATGAATGATGACTGGCGCCTGCTTACCAATCTGTTCGAGCTGATGCAGGCCTCGCGCACCGACTGGACTATCTTCTGGCGTCAACTGGCAGATTTCGACGCCACGCCCGGCGCCAGCAATTCGCACCTGCGCGATCTATTCATCGATCGAGCCGGATTCGATCGGTGGGCAGACGACTATCGCCAGCGCCTTGGCGCCGAGGGCAAGCCGGCCGGTCGCAGCGCGGCCATGCGTAGCGTCAATCCGAAATACATCCTGCGGAATCATCTGGCCGAAGTTGCCATACGCCAGGCGCAGCAGGGGGATTTTGCCGAAATACACCGGCTGCAGGCGCTGCTGGCACGGCCATTTGACGAGCAGCCGGAACACCATGCCTATGCCGGCACACCGCCCGATTGGGCCGGCAGCCTCAGCGTCAGCTGCTCGTCGTAAGCTTGGAAACCAGCCGCTCAATCGATCTCGCCGAACAGACTGCCCTGCACCACCGGCTTTTCGGTCACCACGGCCGTTGCGCTGCCGCTGGCAAATTGCAGGGCCAGCACTTCGCCCAGCTGCAGCTGCGCCGCATCATTGATGAGCCGGCCATCGCGGGTATGCACGATGCTGTAGCCACGCGCCAGCACCGACTGCGGATCAAGTACACCCAGTTTGGCCGCCGCACTGTCCAGCCGCGCCCCGGCCCGCTCCAGCTTGCGGCTCAAAGCCAGCCGCAGCAACTGCTGCGAGCGCGCCAATTGCAATCGATACGCTGGCAACGCCGGTTTGCCATGAGCCAGCTCGCGCGCAGCCCGCTGCAGGCGCCACTGCATTTGCTCGATCAGGCGCTGCATCTGCGCTTGCAGGCGGCCTTGCGCCAGAGTCAGCAATTGACGTTGCCGCATTAGCCGCTGACCCGGATGAATCAAACGGCGGCTCAGATAATCGAGGCGCTGATTGGCGCTACGCCATTGCTGCTGCCACTGCCGCGCACGCCGGGCATCGAGTGCGGCCAGGCTAGCCAACAGCGCAGCGCGCTCCGGCGCTACCAGCTCGGCAGCAGCGGTCGGGGTGGGGGCGCGCAAATCGGCAACAAAATCGGCAATGGTGAAATCGGTTTCGTGCCCTACTCCGCTCACCACCGGGATGGTACTGACGGCAATGGCGCGGGCTACCACTTCCTCGTTGAACGACCACAGGTCTTCGATACTGCCACCGCCGCGACACAGGATCAGCACATCGACTTCCCGGCGCGCATTGGCGCAATCGAGCATGGCGGCGATACGCTCGGCCGCCCCCTCACCCTGAACCGGGGTCGGGTAGAGCAGCACCGGAATATGCGGCGCACGGCGGCGCAAGGTGGTCAAGACATCGCGCAGGGCCGCCGCCAGGGTGGAGGTGACGATGCCGATGGCCCTGGGCGCAGCCGGTAAAGGCCGTTTGCGCTGCGCATCGAACAAGCCCTCGGCCGCCAGCTGGGCCTTGAGTTTTTCAAATGCTTCGAACAGCGCCCCCAGACCAGCCGGCCGCATGGTTTCTACGTTCAGCTGATAATCGCCGCGCGCCTCATACAGGCTAGCCGACACCCGCGCTTCCACCTTCATGCCTTCGCGCAACTTGAATGGCAACAGCAGTGCGCGGTTGCGGAACATCACTGCGCGGACCTGGGCACCACCATCTTTCAGCGACAGATAACAATGGCCACTGGCTGCGATGGTCAGATTGGAAATCTCGCCACTGACCCACAGCAAGGGCAGTTCGCGCTCCAGCAGGCCGCGCACCGCCCGATTCAATTCGCTCACCGTCCATACCGCATTCGGGCTTGACAAATGTGTAGTCACCCGCCTCTCCCCTTCATTTCATCCACACTTGACATTCTTGCTCTCTCTTGCCTCTCAGTAAATTTCAGCCCTGTTACAGCAAACGCTTAAGTACCTGTATTTATTGAACATTTTCAACTCGCTGAAAAAATGAGCAAGCTAACAAGGCGCTTGATTTCCCGATCCGGAACGCCTTATCCGCAGGCTTTTCCACAATGTTATCCACAGCCCGTGTGAACAAAGCCGCAAAGCCCTGTCTAATCGCGGGTTTGGCGAGCCTGCTTCGGGAATTTGGCTTGCCGCCCACTCGCCGCGCAGCTAAAGTTACGCGGTTTTTTGCCCCCCACTGGAATTCGCAACCATGCTCGCCATCATCCAGGCTGCCGGCTGGCCCATCTATCTGATCATCTTCGCCTCGGTCATCGGCGTCGCCATTATCCTCGAACGCAGCTTCAGCCTGCGTCGCTCGCAAGTGCTGCCAGATGGTCTGCTCGCCCTTACCGTGCAGGAATACAAGCAATCGGGCGTCACTGCCGACATGCTGACCCGCCTGCAATCGAATTCACCCCTGGGCCGGGTATTTGCCGCCGGCATGAAAAATGTCAAAAGCTCGCGCGACATCATGAAGGAATCGATCGAAGAAGCCGGCCGTGCCGTCGCCCATGATCTGGAGAAATTCCTGACTACCCTCGGCACCATCGCCACCGCCGCGCCGCTATTGGGCCTGTTTGGCACCGTGGTCGGCATGATCGAGCTGTTCGGCGCACAGGCACCCAGTGGCGGCGCCAATCCGGCTGCACTGGCCCACGGTATTTCGGTGGCACTGTACAACACCGCTTTCGGTATTGTCGTCGCCATCCCGGCACTGGTGTTCTACCGTCACTTCCGTGGCAGCGTCGACAGCTTTATCGTCGAGATGGAACAGCAGGCCATCAAGCTGGTTGAAGTCGTGCACGGCGAACGAGGCTGAGATGGACTTTCGCAAAGGCCGTAAACGCGAAGAGCCGGAAATCAATCTGATTCCGCTCATCGACCTGATGCTGGTGATCCTTATCTTTTTGATGGCCACCACCACCTATTCCAAGTTTGCCGAGTTGAAGATCAACCTGCCGACCGCCGAGGCCGACAAGACTGAAGCCAAGTCTACCGAGATCGAGGTCGGCATCAGCTCGGGTGGCAGCTATGCCATCAATGGTCAACGTATCAGCTACAGCGGCGTGGAAAACTTCGCTGCCGAACTGCGAAAGGTCGCCAAAGTGGCTGATCCGGTGATCGTGGTGAATGCCGATGGCAATGCCAGCCACCAGGCGGTGGTGAATGTGATGGAGGCCTCGCGCCTGGCCGGCTTTGGCCGCCTCACCTTTGCCACCCAATCGCCGCAATAGGGCTTACGCCCCACAAGCTGGTGCGGCCCTGAGGTTCCGCGCCGCGCCAGCATGATCAACCAGCATTCCCGCGTCAGCGGGAATGTTTTTTTGGAACGCCGGCTTGAAGACTCCGCGCTACTGGCAAAGCTGCTTTCCCGCCTGCCTGCTGCTGCCACTGGCCTGGCTGTTCGGCGCGGTGGCGACTTTGCGTCGCCTGCTGTTTCGCAGCGGCATGCTGCGCCGCACCCGGCTCACGGTGCCTGTGGTGGTAGTCGGCAATCTCAGCGCTGGTGGCGCCGGCAAGACCCCCACGGTTCGTTACCTGGCCGAGCGGATGCGCATGCTGGGCTGGCGGCCCGGCATCGTCTGCCGCGGCTATGGCGGCAGCGAAGCCGGTTGCGCCCAGGTCAACCCGCAAGGGTTGGCGAGCCGCTATGGCGACGAGCCGCTGCTGCTTGCCCGAACCTGCGCCTGCCCGGTGTTCGTCGGCCGCGACCGGGTGGCGGCGGCGCAGACGCTACTGGCAGCACACCCGAGCGTAAACCTGATCATTACCGACGACGGTCTGCAGCATTACCGACTGGCCCGCGATATCGAAATCGTGGTGATCGATGGCAGCCGCGGTCTGCAAAACGGCTGGCTGCTACCAGCCGGCCCGCTGCGCGAGCCTGCAAGCCGGCTGAATGCTGCCGATGCCCTGCTGATCAATGGCCCGGCCCGCGCGGCCTTGCCCAGCCACCCGCAGACCTTTGCCATGCAGCTGGAAGCGGGCGCGCTATGGCAGCTTGGTCAGCCAGATCGGCGCTGTAGCCTTGCTGATCTGCGCGGCCAGCGCGTAGCGGCCCTGGCCGGCATCGCCCATCCTGACCGGTTCTTTACCCTGCTGCGCGAGGCCGGTTTGCAGATCGATGCCTACCCGTTTGCCGATCACTATGCCTATCGCGCCACAGATTTGGCGCCACTGCGCGACACCGTGATCGTCACCACCGAAAAGGACGCGGTGAAGCTCGCCGCACTGCAACACAATGGTAGTATTTGGGTCGTTCCGGTCGCTGCCCAGCTGACCCCCGACCTTGCCGCCTGGCTCGATGCCCGGTTACACGCCCTGAGATCTCCGCATGGACACCAAGCTGCTTGAAATCCTCGTCTGCCCGCTATGCAAAGGGCCGCTGCACTTCGACAAACCGCGCCAGGAACTGATCTGCCGCGCCGACCGCCTGGCATTTGCCATCAAGGACGGCATCCCGGTGATGCTGGAAAGCGAAGCGCGCGAACTGCCGGCCGACGAGGAAGTGGGTTCGTGAGTTTTGTCGCCCTGATCCCGGCGCGATTGGCCTCCAGCCGCTGCCCGCACAAGATGCTTGCCGATATCGGCGGCAAGCCCTTGGTGGTACGCACCGTCGAGCAGGCGCTGAAAAGCGGCGCCAGCGCCGTGCATGTGGCCGCCGACGATCAAAGCATTGTCGATGTGGTGCGCGAGCATGGCCACTCAGCCATCCTCACCAGCGTGGCGCACAGCTCCGGCAGCGAGCGGCTGGCCGAAGCGGCCGATCTGCTGGGCTTGGCTGACGACACCGCCATCGTCAATGTGCAGGGCGACGAACCACTGATTGCTCCGGCGCTGATCGACGCGGTCGCCGCCAAGCTGCACGATCACCCCGATTTCCCGATGACCAGCGCCTGCCACGCCATCCACAGCGCGGACG
>NZ_JAYRLZ010000009.1:0-38365 GCF_041904975.1 Chitinimonas sp.
CAGGCCTGTGCCAAGGGTTTGACGCGCAATCTGGATGTGGCCTCGGAGCTGGGATTTCCCGGTGCGGCATCGGCTGATTCCTGCCAGAAAGATCCGGCCAAACCGCAGCCCTTGCTCGACTACATCAGCTATGAAGTGTTTCCGCTGGAAATGAAGCCGGAGCGCATGGAATTCATGCGCTGCACCCTCAAGTCCGGCGCCTTGCGTGCCCTGGTGGTACATCTGTCGGAAGGCGCACCTGGCGATGGCAGTGCCCGGCGCGAATTTCGCATGCTCAATGCTACCTGGCTGATCCAGGAAGGGCTGGTGGTGGTGCATGGTACCGCCTTGCGTGCCGAGGATTTTCAGGTGCTGGGCAAGGCCAATGCCGGCCTGGTCTGGTCACCACGCAGCAATGAGGAATTGTATGGCGATACCACCAATGTGGCAGCGGCCGCTGCCAGCCAGGTGGCAATCGCCATCGCTCCGGACTGGAGCCCGACCGGCAGCGCCGGCATGCTGCAAGAACTGGGCTATGCCTCGCGGCGCACCAGCTTGTTTGCTAACGACAAGCTGGTACAGATGGCAACGTCCATCCCGGCAAAGCTGGCCCGCCTGGATGACCGTATCGGCACGCTGGCCCCGGGCAAATTCGCCGATCTGGTGGTCGTGCGCGGCGATCGCAAGCGCCCGTTTGACGCCATCACTCGCGCCACGCCGGCCGATATCCAGCTGGTAGTGATTGGCGGCCGCCCGATCTATGGCGATGCTGCCGTGATGAAACAGCTTTTGCCCAATGCCACGCTGGAATCATTGACGGTCTGCGGCGCCGGCAAGGCGATCAATCTGGCCAATAGCGCGGCGGGCGAGCGGCATCAATCGTTTGCCGACATCCAGAAATTGCTGAGCAGCGCGCTGAGCAAGGCCGGTAGCAGCCTGGCGCCGATTGAGTGCAATTGAGCTGCAAGGCTTGACCTGCGCTGTCATGGGTCGAGCCGTTCGCGGCAACGCCTGCGGCCAGCCAATCGACTGTTTTGCTCAATAAGGCCGCATCGATCACGCGGTGTTTCCCGGTGCGGCAAGCAACTCGCCCAGTCTGGCCCATACCTGCGCCTTCTGGTCGAGACCGGCGGTATAGGCAGGGCTTGAAGAGGGCAGGTCAAGCAAGACTAGGCGACTCCCCAATGGCTGTAACTGCCGCCGGCCAAGTTTTGCCGCCTTGCCACCATTGAAGGCGATCGCCCGCAATGCCGGCAGCGAAGCAAGCAGGTCCGGCAGCGGATTGTGTTGCTCATTGCGAATCGCTGCATCAAGGCTCCCGCTGCGCTCGGCCACTGCAATCACATCCCACAGGCCAATGCGGTTTTCCAGCAGGGCGTGCAGGCGTTGCGCATAGGGCAGGGCGCGTAAATCGACATGAATTACCGCACCCACCAGCTCCCAGAACTTGTTTTGCGGGTGACCGTAGTATTGCGCTTTGGCTAGCGAAGCATCGCCGGGCAGGCTGCCGAGGATCAGCACGCGGGTTTGGGTGTCGACAACCGGCGGGAAGCAGCGCTTGCGTTCGCTCATTCGCTGAACAGCGCCAGCTGCCCGCTTTCCGGGCGTTCGTCTTCATAGCGCAGCCCTACGCCCAATAGCCGCACCGGCTTGGCCTGGCGCTGCCAGCCCTGTTGCAGCAAGTGCTGCCACGTATCGTTACCGGGTGAAGTGGAGACGCATTCCGCTGTGGTGTGGGTGAAGTCGGCAAAGCGGATCTTCACGAAAGCCTTGTGCGGATGGGCGCAGTCGGGGTTGCGTGCCTGGCGCTTGGCCAGGTCGGCGATCAGCGCCTGCAGTTCGATCCAGCAGGCGGCCAGATCAGGAATATCGGGGGTATAGGTGGTTTCCACCGACAGGGAGCGGCGCAGCTGCTCCGGGCTGACTGCACGCTCGTCAATGCCGCGACACAGCTCATACAGGCGCAGGCCGAATTTGCCGAAATGGCGGCCGAGCTTTTCCTGCGGCCAGGTGCGCAGATCGGCGCAGGTGTGTGCGCCCAGCTCGTTCAGCTTGCCGGCGGTTACCTTGCCGACGCCGAACAGCTTGCCCACTGGCAGGGCTGCCACAAAGGCATCGACCGCTTCCGGCCGCACCAGAAACTGGCCATTGGGCTTGTTCCAGTCGCTGGCGACTTTGGCGACGAATTTGTTCGGCGCGATGCCGGCCGAGGCGGTGATGCCGACTTCCTCGGCGATGCGTTGGCGTATCGACTGCGCCATCAAGGTGGCGCTGCCCTGGCAATGCGGCGACTGGCTGACATCGAGATAGGCTTCATCCAGCGATAGTGGCTCGATCAAATCGGTAAATGCCGCATAGATGCCATGAATCTGCCGGGAGGCGGCGCGATAGGCGTCAAAGCGTGGTGGCAGCAATACCAGATCGGGGCAGCGCCGCAGCGCCTGACTGGATGCCATGGCTGAATGCACGCCGAACTTGCGTGCCTCGTAATTGCAGGTGGCAATCACCCCGCGTGATTCGGGGCGCCCACCCACCGCTAGCGGGCGGCCGCGCAGCTTCGGGTCATCGCGCATTTCCACCGAGGCATAGAAACAGTCGCAGTCGATATGGATGATCTTGCGTTGCCGGCTCATGAGTGAATCAGGATTGGAGAACGAACGTATTCTCATGCATACGCCGAGATACGCCAAGCCTGAATTGGCAGCACGGCGCCCGCCGTGGCGGCGCCGGCACGGCGAGGCGCTCGCTCAGGCCAGCTCGGCCAGCAATTCCTTCACCCGCGCGGCGCGCATGGCCGGGTCGGGCAGGGCACTTTCTACCCGCAGACGGTCGGGCCCGGCCAGTTTGTAATTGCGTTTGGTCTGGATCAGCTTCATCACCTTGATCGGGTCCAGCGTGTTCTGTTGGGCGAACTGCACCGAGATGGCGGCATCCGACGCATCCAGTTTCATTACCCCCATCGGCTTGGCGATCAGCCGCAGGCGGTGGCAATCGAGCAGGATTTTGGCGGGTTGCGGCAATAGGCCGAAGCGGTCGATCAGCTCTTGCTGCATATCGTCCAGATCGTCAGCGTTTTCGCAGTTGGCCAGGCGTTTGTACAGCACCAGGCGTTCATGCACATCGGGGCAGTAATCGTCGGGCAGCAGGGCGGGGGCGTGCAGGTTGATCTCGGTAGCCACACCCAGCGGCGCGTTCAAGTCTGGTTCGATACCTTTTTTGAGTGCCTTTACCGCCTCGTTGAGCATGGCGGAATACAGGCTGAAGCCGATTTCCTGCATTTCACCGCTCTGTCCTTCGCCCAGCACTTCGCCGGCGCCGCGGATTTCCAGGTCATGCATGGCCAGGTAAAAGCCCGAACCCAGCTCTTCCATGGCCTGAATGGCTTCCAGGCGCTTGTGGGCAGACGGGGTAAGCGACTTCACATCGGGCACCAGCAGATAGGCATAGGCCTGGTGGTGCGAACGGCCGACGCGGCCGCGCATCTGGTGCAGCTGCGCCAGGCCGAATTTGTCGGCGCGATTCATGATGATGGTATTGGCGTTCGGGATATCGATGCCGGTTTCGATAATGGTGGTGCATAGCAGCAGGTTGAAACGCTGCTGGTTGAAATCGCGCATCACATGCTCCAGCTCGCGTTCGCGCATCTGGCCGTGGGCGACGCCGATACGCGCCTCTGGCAGCAGCGCCGTGAGCTTTTCGCGCATATTCTCGATGGTGTCGACCTCGTTATGCAGGAAATACACCTGGCCGCCGCGCTTGAGCTCACGCAATACCGCTTCGCGTATCACGCCATCGCTCCAGTTGGCGACAAAGGTCTTGATCGCGAGGCGGCGGCTGGGGGCGGTGGCGATCACCGAGAAGTCGCGCAGGCCTTCCAGCGACATGGCCAGGGTGCGCGGGATCGGCGTGGCAGTGAGGGTCAACACGTCCACTTCATTGCGCAGCGCCTTGAGCTGCTCTTTTTGCCGTACGCCAAAGCGGTGTTCCTCGTCGATGATCACAAGGCCGAGGCTTTTGAATTTGACGCCGTCCTGCACCAGCTTGTGGGTGCCGATGACGATATCGATGCTGCCCTCTTCCAGCCCCTTCATGGCCGCGTCGATTTCCTTCTTGCTGCGAAAGCGGCTTAGCTCGGCCACGCGCACCGGCATATCGGCAAAGCGGTCGCTGAAGTTCTGGAAATGCTGCTCGGCCAGCAGGGTAGTGGGCACCAGCACGGCTACCTGTTTGCCATCGGCAACGGCGACAAAGGCGGCGCGCAAGGCCACTTCGGTCTTGCCAAAGCCCACATCGCCGCAAATCAAGCGGTCCATCGGCTTGCCCGAAGTCATATCGGCAATCACCGCTTCGATGGCGGCGGCCTGATCAGGTGTTTCGTCAAAGCCGAAGCCGGCGGCAAAAGCATCGTAGTCGTGCGGCTTCAGGCCGAAGGCATAGCCCTCGCGCGCAGCGCGGCGGGCGTAAAGGTTGAGCAATTCGGCAGCCGTGTCGCGCACCTGCTCAGCCGCCTTGCGCTTGGCCTTGTCCCACTGGCCAGAACCCAGCTTGTGCAGCGGCGCGCCTTCTTCGCTGCCGCCGGCATAGCGGCTGATTACATGCAGTTGCGCCACCGGTACATAGAGCTTGTCGCCGCCCGAGTATTCCAGCAGCAGCATCTCGGTCGCGCCTTCGCCCAGGTCCATGCTGACCAAGCCCTGGTAGCGGCCAATGCCGTGCTGTTCGTGCACCACCGGGTCGCCGACTTTCAGCTCGGACAGGTCGCGCAGCATGCCCTCGGTATTGCTGCGCTTTTGTGCCTTTTTGCGACTGGCGGTACCTGACTGGCCGTACAGGTCGGCTTCGGTAATCAGGGCGAGCGATTGCCGGCTGGCGATAAAGCCGGCCGCCAATGGCGCAACCCCAAGCATGATCCGTTCACTGCTGGCGTGAAAATCGGCCCAGGTTTCGCAGACTGCCACCGCTAGGCCATATTCGCCGAAATACTGGTGCAGTGTTTCGCGTCGGCCAAGCGACTCAGCCAGCAGCAGCACCCGGCCGGAGAAGACGGCAGTAAAGGCATGCAGCTTGGCGATCGGACTATCGGCGCGGCGGTCCACCCGCAAATCCGGCAAGGGCTGCGACGCTTCCCGCCACTGCGTGTCGGCTGCATCCTCTACCGCCGGCCCGCCTTCGCTGAGCTCGATGCGGCGATACGGCTTCATCAGGCTGAAAAAACGGTCGGTCCCGATGAATAGTGCGTTGGGTGGCAATAGCGGGCGGTCTTTGTCGCCGGCGAGCATCTTGTAACGGCTTTGCGTATCGACCCAGAAACGCTCGGCAGCCTGCATCAGATCGCCATGCTGCACCAGCAGGGCCTCAGTGCCGACATAGTCGAAGATGGTTGCGGTATGGTCGAAAAACAGCGGCAGGTAATATTCGACGCCAGGCGGGATCAGGCCGCTGGAAATATCCTTGTATACCCGCGATTTGCTCGGGTCGCCTTCGAATTCCTCGCGAAAGCGCGAGCGGAATTTATTGCGACCGCCTTCATCGAGCGGGAATTCCCGGGCTGGCAGCAGGCGGATCTCCGGCACCGGATAAATGCTGCGCTGGGTATCGACATCAAAGGTACGGATGGTTTCGATTTCGTCATCGAACATATCGATGCGATATGGCAGCGGCGAGCCCATCGGAAACAAGTCGATCAATCCGCCACGGATCGAGAATTCGCCGGGCCCGTACACCTGGGTCACATGGCTATAGCCGGCAAATGCCAGGTCGCTGCGCAGCTTTTCCACATCCAGTCGGCTCTTCGCCTTGAGCATGAAGGTGTAGGCGGTCAGGTATTCGATCGGCGGCAGGGGCATCAGCGCGGTTTGCGATGGCACCAGAATCACATCGGCCTGGCCTTGGCGAATTTGCCACAGCGTGGCGAGGCGCTCGGAGATCAGATCGCTATGGGGCGAAAAGCTGTCATAGGGCAGGGTTTCCCAGTCGGGTAGCAGGGCAACGATCTTGTCTGGCGCAAACCAGGCGATTTCATCACGCAGACGTGCTGCCTGCTGCGCATCTGCCGTGATCACCAGCAGCGGCCGGCTTTGCCGGGCCAAATCCGCCAGAACTGCCGCGTCGCCCGAACCTTGCGGCAGCGCGAAGCGATGGCGCTGCCCATTGGCGGGCAGGGAGGGGCTGGGTAGGGGGCTGGTGGTCATCGACGTGCCTGGAATGAGCGAAAGCAGGATTGCGGCGCGATTATACCCGCGCTGCATGAGCATACTTCCCGGCAATTTCCGGCCGGCGCGGTACGGCTCTGGCCGGAAGCAGCGGCTTGCGGCTAGTATGTGACAAACAAATCTACCGCTTGCTTGATATGAACGCTTCTCTGCCGCCCTTGCATTTCTCGCATGCCAATAGCTTTCCGGCTGGCTGCTATCGGCAAGTGCTCGATGACTTGGCCAAGGATTTTGATCTGGGTTATATCGAGGCGCTTGGCCACGATCCGGCCTATCCGGTCAGCGATGGCTGGCCGCATCTGGTGCGCGAGAGCATTGCCTTTATCGAACGGCGCTACCGCGCGCCGGTCATTGCGGTGGGCCATTCGCTCGGTGGCTTTCTTTCATTCATGTGCGCCATTGAGCGGCCCGACCTGTTTCGTGCCGTCGTCTTGCTCGATTCACCCGTATTCAGCCGGCGCGTGTCGACCATGCTGTGGCTGGCAAAACGTCTGGGCTTTATCGAACGGCTTACTCCGGGTCGCGGTACGCGGCAGCGACGCCAGATATGGCCGGATACCGAGGCGGTGGTCCGGCATTTCCGCGGGCGCGGCATGTTCGCAAACTTTGACCCGGACTGCCTGCGCGATTTTGCCGAGGGCGGCACGGTCGCCTTTGACGGCGGGGTGCGCTTGCGCTTCGATCCGGAAGTGGAGTACCGCATCTACTGTGGCCTGCCCGATCACCTGCCTAGACTACGTGGCCGTCTCACCGTGCCTACCGGCTTTATCGGCGGGCGCGACTCGGCCTATGTGAAACCGGCCGATTTGCGCCATATGCAGCGTCACTTCGGCATCGAGCTGGCTGAGCTTGACGGCGGGCATCTGTTTCCGATGGAAGTGCCACGGCAAACCGCCATGGCGATTCGCCAGATGATTGCTCGCCTGAGCACAGGAGGTCCGAAATGAAAACCGGCGAAGACAATCCGCTACAGCAAACGTCACTGTTTATCGATGTGGCACCGGGCCATCGCCTGCATATGCGGCGCATTACCGCGCACGGTAGCGGCCCCGCGCTATTGTTGCTGCATGGAGCCGTTGCCAATGCGCGCACTTTTTACAGCGAATCCGGACGCGGTCTGGGGCCTTGGCTGGCCGCGCGTGGCTTTGATGTGTTTGCGCTTGATTTGCGCGGCCGTGGCCGGTCCACGCCGGCGATTGCGCGTGGTGCCCGCCATGGTCAATATGAGGCGATCAACGAAGACATACCGGCGGCCATTGCATACATCGAGCAATTGCGCGGCAAAGACGTGCCGCTTGGTCTGATGGCGCACTCCTGGGGCGGTGTGCTGTTGACAGCGATGCTGGCGCGCCATCCTGCGCTGGCGCGGCGCGTGTCTGCCTGCGTCTACTTTGGTAGCAAGCGCAGTATTCAGGTGAAGAACTGGCCGAAGCGCATCGAAATCGATCTGTTCTGGCTGCGACTGGCCAGCCTGTGTGCGGGAGTGGCTGGCTATTTGCCGGCGCGTGGCCTCGGTATCGGGGCCGATAGCGAGACTCGGCTGGCCTTGCGGCAAAGCCAGCGGTGGGTGCAATCATTACGCTGGCATGATGAGGACGGCTTTGACTATGCAGCTGCGCTGGCTGATGGTGGTCTGCCGCCCATCCTGTATCTGGCAGGCAGCGCCGACCGGGTTCGCGGCCATCCCGATGATGTGGCGCGTTTTATTGCAGAGTGCGGCCCGCATACGCATGAGCAATGCTTTTTGGGCCGCAGTTCCGGCTTGCAGCATGACTACGGCCATCTCGACATGCTCACTGGCCGGCATGCGCCGCAAGAAGTGTTTCCCATGGCCGAGCAGTGGCTGCGGCGCCACATGGCTGTCTGATGTTATCCACAGCTTGGTGCATCTGTGATATGCTTCGGGCATTGAATATAATGTTCATTTAATTCACATTAAATCAATAGGTTAGGGCGTAAATGTGAGGTGAAATCTGGAGTATTTGACGCTAGGCTGCGTAGAAAATTATCATGTGCTTATATGTCAGCGTGCTACCATGCTCACAATCCTGTGAATAACGGTTGGTACGATGTACTTGGGATCGGGCAGTGAAGTGGTGCGCGAGTGCTAACATGGACAAAGCGTTCAAGCCTTCCTGTAGTGATCGAGGAGCAAGACTATGAGCGCAGTACTTCCACAAGCATCGGCCGCTGCCGCTGGCTCCCCAAGCCGGCAGCGAGTCGACAGTGCCTCGACACAAGCGATGAACAACAAGCTGCCTGAAGCGTCATCCATGCTCTCGTCCTGCCGCGATCTGGCGGCAGAGCTGCTTTCGCATTCCTTGTCGACCATGCTCGACAAAATCGAGGAATCCTTGTTCGAGCTGGCCGACAAGGCGCTGGACCGCGAAACCTACAACCTCTACATGCAGGCGCGCGGTGAAGCACAGGCTAAGCGTGCGGCTATTGAAGAAGAGTTCCGCCGCCGCTTTATCGACGGCTTTGACAAGACCATCAAGGGGCGCGGCAAGGCTGAGTCCGGCTTTGACAAGATCGACTTTGACAGCCTCGAGCTATCGCTGGTACAGCACGACGATTACGAAGAAGACTTGGCTGTCACCAATATCACCAGCAAGCTCAGCAACAAGATCGGTGATGACCTCAGCGCCTTCAATCAACGCATCGGCCACTTGATGCAGCGTCCTGAAGGGCAGCACGACGATAATCCCTTGGGGCCACAGGCCATCGTTGAAGCATTTCGCAGTGCCTGCATGAAGATCGAGAGCGATCTGAATGTGCGCCTGTTGGTGCTCAAGCAATTCGAGCAGGTCGCTGCCGAAAATGTCCCCAATGTCTACCAGAACCTCAATCGCTTTCTGATTGAGCGCAATATCCTGCCGGTGCTGCCCAAAGGTCGCTTCCGTCGCCGCAATCTGGGTGGGGCGCCGCGCCAGTCTGTTTCCCAGCCAGGCTCTGCCGCTTTGCAGGGCGAATACCAGCCAGCCGGCAGTTATGCCAGCCAGATGGGATTCGGCGCCGGAGGTTTTGCCCCGGCCAGTTCTGCCGGCATTGATTTGCCTGCCTATGCCGTTGGCAATGAGCAAGAGCTGCTCTCTTCCTTGCAGCAGCTGCTGGCCTTCAACCAGATGATGCAGGTCGCGCCAGGCGCGGCTGCAGCGACTGGTAGCGACCTGACCGTTATGGGGCCGGCCATTACCGCCGCGCCGGTGTTCCTGAGCAGCGTGGGCCAAAGTTTTCTCGATGCGCTCAACCGCCTGCAGGCAGGGGTGATCGAGGGTGCGCTGACCGACCAGGGCGAACTGGATGCCGATGCCCTGGTAAGCGGTGACGCCAATGTGCTGCACCAGATCAAGACCACCAGCCTCGCGTCATCGCTAGGCCATGTCGATGCAATGACCATCGACATCGTCGCCATGCTGTTCGATTACATTTTCGACGACGCCAATATTCCGGCGCCGATGAAAGCCTTGATCGGCCGCCTGCAGATTCCGGTACTCAAGGTGGCGATGCTGGACAGCAAGTTCTTTGCCCGCAAGCAGCATCCAACCCGCCGCCTGCTCGATGCCCTGGCACAGGCTGCGCTGGGTTGGAGCGAAGCCGACGGGCTGGAAGATCGGCTGTACAAGAAGATCGCCGAACTGGTCGATGGCATAGTCCAGGGCTTCGATGAAAACATCGGCCTGTTTGATACCACGCTGGCCGATCTGCAGGCGTTTCTGGCTGAGGAAGAGCAAAAAGCCGAGTCGGTTACCGAGGCTAATGCCGCCCAGCTGGTTGCAGCCGAGCGCGCCGAGCTGGCTGCCCGCCAGGCTGAGCATGTGGTAACGCAGCGTCTGGCGCTGGCCAGCAATTTGCCCGAGTTGATCCAGACCTTTCTGAAGGAGCAGTGGCAGCGCGTACTCGCCCATACTGCCGAGCTGGCTGAGACGGACAAGGAGCCGTGGCAGGATGCAGTCATCGCAATGGATGATCTGATCTGGAGCGTTGCGCCCAAGGTTGGGGTGGAAGAGCGGCTGCGTCTGGTCAATCTTCTGCCGAAGTTGCTCAAGCGGCTGGAGCGTGGCACCGAAAACGCCGGCGTCGATCGTGCTCATCGCGAAGCATTCTTTGCCGAGCTGGTACATTGCCACGCGCTGGCAATCAAGTCCGGTCTGCGGCCGGCCGAGCCGCAAGCACCGTTCGCTGACGAGGTCGCTCCAGCTGCGCCGGAACAGGTAGCGGCGGCACCCATCGAGTTCCACGAGCCGGCACCTGCTCCGGCGGCGCCAATCGATCAGGCATCCTTGCTGGATTTGCCGGTGATCGATATCGGCCCACAGGCGGGCGCCTTCCAGATCACCGATGGCAATTGGGACGATGGCCTGGACAAATACCGCGACTACGACGATGTGGTTGCCAATCAGCTTGCCCGTGGCTCTTGGGTGGAGTTCAAGCAGGGCCATGGTGAACCGGTACGCGCCAAACTGGCTTGGGTCAGCCCGATGAAGAGCCGCTATCTGTTCACCAATCGCCAAGGGCAAAACGGCATGGAGTATGCGCTGGCCGATCTGATTACCATGTTCAAGCGTGGTGATGCGGTCTTGATCGAGAGCGGCCCATCGGTCGAGCGCGCGGTCAGCGATATGATAGGCATGCTGCAACCGGTCGCAGCCTGAGCTGGACGGGGTCGGCGCCTGGCCCTAGGATGGGGCGATTCAGTGCAGCTAGCCTCGTCTCATGTCTACATCCACCTATCAACCTCGCCATCCCGCCCAGTCAGAGCGGCTATCCGTTCGCGGTATTGACTACCATCTCATGCGCTGGGGCCGGCGTGGTGGCAGGCCGCTATTTCTGCTGCATGGCTGGACGGATTGCGCCGCCACGTTCCAGTTTCTTGTCGATAAGGCCCCACCCGATCTGCTTGAGTGCGACCTGATAGCGCCCGATTGGCGCGGCTTTGGCCAAAGCGGCTGGGCCAGCGATGGATACTGGTTTCCCGATTACCTCGCTGATCTCGATGCGATCATCGATGCGTGTTCCCCGGCTCCGGTCACCCTGGTCGGCCACAGCATGGGCGGCATGGTTGCCGGCTTGTATGCCGGGATACGGCCAGAGCGGGTCAGTCATCTGGTTTCACTGGAAGGCTTTGGCTTGCAGGCGACCCCCGCCGGGCAGGCGCCCAGCCGCTACCTGCGCTGGCTCGACGAACTGCAAAACGAGATCGAACACAATACGCTGGCCGACCGCAGCGCGGTTGCAGGGCGCCTGCAGCGCAACAATGCCCGCTTGCCGGAAAGCTGGGCGCTGTGGCTGGCCGATGCCTTGGTGCGGGATGTGTCAGACGGCGTGCAATACCGTGCCGATCCGCGCCATCGCCGTGTCAATCCGGTGCTGTACCGGCTTGAAGAGGCGAAAGCCTGCTGGGCGGCCATTCGTGCCAAGGTGCTGTGGCTTGCTGGAAATGAAACGGCCTTGCTCAAATGGCTGCAGGAGACGCCCGAGCAATTCGCCGCGCGCCGCGCCGTTATCGCCGATCTGAACTACATCGCGCTACCAGGCTGCGGGCATAATCTGCACCACGACGCACCAGCCGAGGTGGCGGCGCACATCGCCAGCTTTATCGACATGGTGTGAAGCGGCTGGCCATATCAGTCGAAGAAGGCGAGTACCCCATCCAGGCCCACGCTGTCGAGGCAGTAGCGTGCCTGCGTCCGCACCAGAGGCTTGGCATGGCAGGCAATGCCGAATCCCGCCGCTGCCAGCATTTTCAAGTCGTTTGCGCCATCACCGATGGCGATCACCTGATCGTTGCGCAAGCCGAGCTCTTCGCGCAGGCGAACCAGTTCGTCCGCCTTGCTCTGGGCGTCGATCAGCTCACCCAGCAGGCGGCCGGTCAGCTTTCCGTCGACCACTTCCAGCGTGTTGGCGATAGCCTCGGTCAGGCCAAGGCGGGCTTTCAGGCGATCGGTAAAAAAGGTGAATCCACCCGAGATCAGCAAGGTTTTCACGCCCTGTTTTTGCAAGGCAGTCAGCAGCGTCTGTGCGCCGGGCATCAGTTGCAGGCGCTCCGTGTAGACCCGCTTCAGCGCAGATTCATCGAGACCTGCCAGCAAGGCAACCCGCTCGGTCAGGCTTTGCCGGAAGTCGATCTCCCCGCGCATCGAGCGCTCGGTAATGGCGGCGACCTGTGGCTTGATGCCGAGCATGTCGGCAATCTCGTCGATGCATTCGATGGTGATCAGGGTGGAATCCATATCCATTACCAAGAGACCGATCTGGCTCAGTGGTAAGGGATCAGGCAGGCAGGCGCATTCATAGCCGGCCTCGGCACAAAACGCATGCACCGCATCGAGTTGAGCCGGGTTGGCCGGGCTTAGCTTGAATGCCTGATGGGCGAGCTGGCCGGGGCGAACCGCTTCAATCTGGCTGGCCCCTGCCAGCTGGGCCAGGCGTTTGAGGTTCTGGGTGGCGATATCGCTGCCCTGGATGATCAGTTTGTACATGCTCATGCTTGCAAGATGCCATCGGTTAGGGTGCGGACCTGTCCGGTCTGCGCGGCGAGATCCGGGTCGTGGGTGACAATCACCAGGGCGGTGCCGAGACGGCTGTTGAGCTCCAGCATCAGTTCGAACACGGCACGCGCATTGCCGCGATCGAGGTTGCCGGTCGGCTCGTCTGCCAGCAGACACAGCGGCTCGGTCACCAGGGCGCGGGCAATGGCGGCGCGCTGGCGCTCGCCACCCGATAGCTCGCCCGGCTTGTGGCTAAGTCGTTTGGCAAGACCAACCTGTTCCAATATCACCCGTGCACGCTCCAACGCGGCAGCCTTGGGCTGGCGCCGGATCAGCAGCGGCATGGCTACGTTTTCGATGGCACTGAATTCCGGCAACAGGTGGTGGAACTGGTATACAAAGCCGAGCTTTTCATTGCGCAGCCGGCCGCGCGCCGCCTCGTTGAGCGCAAACGGGTCTTGCCCGTCAACTTTCAGGCTGCCGCGGCTGGGCGTGTCGAGCGAGCCGAGCAGGTGGAGCAGGGTGCTCTTGCCAGAGCCGGAGGAGCCGACGATGGCCAGTTTCTCACCGGCGGCTACCTGTAGATTGACGCCATCCAGCACCGGAACATCCAGGTCCGGGTAGGTTTTGGAGAGGCCTTGCGCCTCGATGATGGGCTTATTCATAGCGCAGCGCCTCCGCCGGGTTGATGCGGGATGCGCGCCAGCTTGGGTACAGCGTCGCCAGCAGCGACAACACCAGCGAAATCACCCCGATGCTCAGCACATCGGCCAACTCTACTTCGCTCGGCAGCATCGAGATCAGATAAATCTGCGGTGACAGTATCTGTACGCCAGCCAAGCGTTCAAAAAAGTGCACCAGATCGCCAATGGTATAGGCGAGCAGCACGCCGCCGATTACGCCGGCCAGGGTGCCGACAATGCCGACGGTGGCGCCCTGGATGACAAAAATCTTCAGGATGCTGGAGGGGGCCGCGCCGAGAGTGCGCAAAATGGCGATATCCGCTTGCTTGTCGGTCACTGCCATCACCAGACTAGATACCAGATTGAAGGCCGCCACCGCCACGATCAGGGTAAGGATCACGAACATCATGCGTTTTTCGATCTGTACCGCCCGGAAGTAATTGGCATTTTCCATGGTCCAGTCGCTGAACCAGACTTGGCGGCTGGTTTCCTTCTGCATCGCCACTGCCATCTGCGGTGCGGCCAGCGGGTCAGCAAGCTTCAGGCGTACGCCGGACACATCGTCGCCAAGCCGATACAGTTTTTGTGCATCCTGCAGTGCCACGAAGGCCAGCGACGAGTCGTACTGGTACATATCGAGGCGGAACAGGCCGACCACGGTAAAGGTCTTCGGTCGGGGAATGACGCCAGCCGGGGTGAGATTGCCCTGTGGTGCAATCAGCAACACTTTGTCGCCGAGCTTGGCATTGAGCTGCTTGGCCAATTCCTGGCCGAGCACCACGCCGAATTCGCCCGGCAGCAGGTTTTCCAGCTTGCCGGCCACCATATGCTGGCCGATGCCGACTACCTGGTTTTCCCGCTCCGGCACAATGCCGCGCACCATGGCGCCCTGCATATTGCCGTCATAAGACAAGAGGCTTTGCGACTGCACAAACGGCGCGGCCGCAAGCACGCCAGGCTTGTGCACCAGCTGGTCAGCCAGGCCATTCCAGTCGCTGAGGCGGTTGTCGACACCGCTTACCTGGATATGCGAGGCCGCTTCCAGAATGCGGCCGCGAATCTCGCGCTGAAAGCCATTCATCACCGACAGCACGGTAATCAGGGCGGCCACGCCTAGGGCAATCCCTATCATCGACGCCGCGGAAATAAATGAGATAAAGCCATTGCGCCGTTTGGCCCGCGTATAGCGCAGGCCGATCAGCCATTCGAAAGAATCCACAGAAAGTAAGCCTTGTGCGAGTGAGGCGGCAGTTTGCCATAGGCGCAGGGGGAACCAAAGCCAGGCGGCGAACACGAAAAACCATGAAATGCGCTGACAAAGCTACAATGCGCGCGGGGAGAGTGGGCAAACCATGCTGAGCAATATCAAGAAACTATTCGTATTTGGTTGGGAATCGCGCGTCGATCGGGCGGTGAATACCGTCAAGAGCGCGGTTGAGATGGCGCCGGTACTGGCGATGCAGTCGCTTGGTGAGTGGCTTGTTGAAGAGGTTCAGCTGGCCGAGCGCCATCGTGATGGCCTGGCGGTGTTGCGCGCCATCGATAGCGATCTGCGCATCATCGCCGAAGCGGGTCTTGCCAGCCTGATCGATTCACATACCAACCACACCCGCAGCAATCTGCTACTGCAGGCGATGGTGCCGTTCTTCGGGCAGATGCTGGACGCCTACACCAGTGCCTTGAGCCGCGAGATGGTAGAGCTGGCGCGCAAGCCGGCCAATGCCGGACTGGTGCAGGCTTCGGTGTCGAACTGGCTGTACTGGATGGGCCGCGACCATGTCGTCCGCTATGTTCGTGAACCGAAAGATGATCGCCTGCCCTGGCATGAAATCCGTCCTGCATCCGAGTTTGCCCTCGGTCTTGGTGGCGGCCTCGCCGCCAAGCTGTCGCGACCGGACGGCGAATCGGGCCGATTGCAAAAGCAGCTGTCCTATCTGGTACTGTTATCGCGCTCGCTGACGCCGGATTTCCAGGGTCGGCAACTACTGATCGCCGATCGCCTCGCCGACGCCCTGGCCAGTTTTATCCGCATCAGCAACCAGCATTCCGAACAAACGCCTTTCGGCCAGGCGACTGACGACAATAATCCGCCCACCGTGTTGACGCAGATGCCGACCAAGTCGGCGGTAGAGGGCACCGGACTGTTCTACGGTCTGGAAAAAGGCCTGCAGGAGCTGATTGCGCTCGAGTACCTGATCGTGTCGCAAAACAGCCTGCCGCCGAAGATCGACCCGGACAAAAAACTCAATGTCGCCGAGGCCCTGGCCGTCATCAAGCATCTGAAAAACCGCTGGGCCGGGCGCGAAGTGAAGCGCCAGGCCGAACGCAAGCTGATCAGCGGCACGTTGAATATTGCTTACGACTTTGGTGTGATCCGCCGCTTGGTGGTGCAGGCCAATAATCCGGAAAGTGCCGCCAAAAACCGCACGGTGGAGACCAATGTGGAGCGCGCGGTGGTCGAGGATGTCAGCAGCAGCGGAGTCGGGCTGAAGCTGGTCAAGCACCCTGGCTGGCTGAAAATGGGCCAGCTGATGGGGGTGCGTACTGAAAAGGACCTTAACTGGCGCATCGGCATCGTGCGACGCGCTATCTCGCGTGGCCATGGCGAAATGTTTGCCGGTATCCAGTTGCTGGCGCGCGATCCGGAATCGATCCGTCTTACCCGCAAGGCGCAAGTATCGCAGTGGGAGCGGGTTTCCGAGGTGGAGTCCTGGGACAATCTTCTGGCCCTTTATTTGCGGCCGGAAGCGCTGAATGAGCAGCACCATATCCTGATCTGCGCCAAACCTGAGCTGGAGGTGGGGCGCAACTACACCGCGCCAGGCACCCGCGAAGGGGATCTGGTGTTCCGGGTCAGCCTGTTGCAAGAGATTGCCAGCGACTGTGTGCTGTATCGCTGCGAGCGCCTGCCCAGCCCGGCGACCACTACCGTTGCCCAGTCCGTACCGGGCTTGGTGGGTTGATGCTGACGCTCGTGCTGCCCGGCCTGCTGCTGGGTAATCGTGGTTTTGATCCAGCTCAGGGCTTGGCCTTGCCGGCGCTCGCTGCCTTGCTGGGCAGGGCAAGCCGGCGGGTCGAGTCTTGCGATGGCGCACACGCGTGGCTTGCTGGGCAATTTGCATTCAATGACGCCAGCCTGGCCGAACTGACTGCGCGCTTCGATATGCCGGACGCCAGCGGCCTGTGGTGGCGTGTCGACCCGGTACATTTGCGGGTTGATCGCGATCGGGCAGTATTGTTCGATGCCGGCATGCTGCGCCTGCGCCTCGATGAGGCGCAAGGCATGGTGGCGCGGCTCAACCAGCAATTTGCCAGCGATGGCCTGCAGTTTGTGGCGCCGGTGGCTGATCGCTGGTATGTGCAGTTTTCGCAACCGCTGGCCTTGCACACTTCGCCGCTGCATCGGGCATTCGGCCAGGATGTGCGCGACCATCTACCAAAAGGCCCGGATGCGCTGCTCTGGCACAAGCTGCATAACGAAATGCAGATGCTGCTATACACCGACCCAGTGAACGAGGCGCGCGAGTTGGCCGGTGCGCTGACGGCCAATTCGCTGTGGCTGTGGGGCGAGGGCACGCCGCTTGGCCGGCTTGCCGCACCCTGGCCGCAAATCTGGGCGGACGAGGTGCTACCCGCCAGCCTGGCGCGTGCCGCCGGCCAGCACTGCGCGCCGCTGCCAGCTGCCTTTGCTGCCGAAATGGCCCAGGGTATGGTATGGCAGGATGCGCTTGCAGCTTCGGCGCGCTATGGCGATATCGATGCCTGGCGCGCAGGGTTGCAGAGGCTGGAGCGCGACTGGTTCGCGCCGCTTTGGCAGGCCTGGCGTAGCGGACAGCTGCCGGCCCTGACCGTGATCTTGCCGGGCGCCAGCTCCTTGCTCACTGCCACGCTCGGCCCGGCCGAGCGCTGGCGTTTCTGGCGCCGCTCCCTGCCACTGGCTACCTTTTTGCAAGGCAATTGATGTTGATACATGCCCGTTCTGTGCCGGCTCACGCCGAGCAAGCGCTATTGGCTGCCGGACTGCATCCGGTGGAAGCGCGTATCTACGCCGCCCGCGGGATTGCCCATGCCGATGAGCTGCTTACCGATCTGGGTCGCCTGATACCGTTTGAGCAGCTTATGCATTGCACGCAAGCGGCCGAGCGTCTGGCGCGGGCGATTGCCAGCCAGACCCGCATCCTTATCGTGGCGGACTACGACGCCGATGGCGCCACTGCCTGTGCGGTGGGTGTGCGGGGTTTGCGCTTGCTCGGTGCCTTGGTCGAATTTCTGGTGCCGAACCGCTTCGAATTCGGCTACGGGTTGACACCGGAAATTGTCGATCTGGCCGCACAACGCCAGGCGCAGCTGATCGTGACCGTGGACAACGGCATCGCATCGGTCGCCGGGGTTGCGCGCGCGCGCGACTTGGGTATCGAGGTTCTGGTCACCGACCACCACCTGCCCGGCGAGCAGCTGCCCGACGCCTTGATCGTCAATCCGAACCAGGCTGGCTGCCCCTTTCCCAGCAAGGCCCTGGCCGGTGTGGGGGTGATGTTCTATGTGTTGCTGGCCTTGCGTGCCCATTTGCGCAGTAGCGGCGCGTTTGCCGGGCGGCCGGAGCCGAATTTTGCCAGCCTGCTGGATCTGGTGGCACTTGGTACGGTTGCCGATGTGGCGGTGCTGGATGGCAATAACCGCATTCTGGTCGAAAACGGTCTCAAGCGCATGCGCGCCGGTCGCGCCTGCGCCGGTATCCGGGCATTGTTCCAGGCGGCCGGGCGCGATGCGCGGCGCGCCAGTGCCTTTGATCTTGGCTTTGTATTGGGTCCGCGCCTCAATGCGGCAGGTCGGCTTGATGATATGAGCCTCGGCATTGCCTGCTTGTTGAGCGACGATGATGCCGCTGCCTTTGCCATTGCCCAGGAGCTCGATCGGCTCAATCGCGAGCGTCGCGCCATCGAGTCGGAAATGCAGGAGATCGCCCAGGGCAAGCTCGATCGCATCGAAGTCGGCGATTGCTTCAGCCTGACCGTGTTCGATGAGGACTTTCATCAAGGCGTGGTCGGGCTGGTGGCGAGCCGACTGAAAGATCGCCATCACCGGCCAACCATTGTGTTTGCAGCCGGGCAGGCCGGCGAAATCAAGGGTTCGGGGCGATCGATCAGCGGCTTGCATTTGCGCGATGCGCTCGATCTCGTTGCCAAGCGCGACCCGGCGCTGATCGCCAAGTTCGGCGGTCACGCTGCTGCAGCGGGCCTGACTTTGGCCGACGGCGCCGATATCGAGCGCTTTCGACTATTGTTCGAGTCGGTTTGCCGGGATTTGCTGCCGGAAGCGGCGCTGACGCGCAGCGTGGAAACCGATGGCAGCTTGCCGCTGGCTGCCGTGCAGCTGGATCTGGCCGAGCGGCTCGATGCGCGGGTGTGGGGGCAGGGCTTTCCGGTACCGCGCTTTACCGCGCAGTTCCGGGTGCTGAATCAGCGCATCGTTGGTCAGCGCCATCTGAAGCTGAAACTGGAAGGCGAGGGCGGCAAGACCTTTGAAGCCATGCGCTTTCAGCATGCCGACCCGTTGCCGGATCGGATCAATGCGGTTTTTCAATTATCGGTCAATGAGTGGCAGGGGCAACGCAGCCTCCAGCTATTGATTGACGAATGTTTCGAGGAATAAGAATGGCCAATACCCGCGTTTTGCATGGTTTTCATGCGGTCACTGCCCGGCTTGCCCGACAGCCGGGCAGCGTGCTGGAACTGTATGTGGCCAAGGGCAGGCAGGATCCGCGCATGGCCGAGTTGCTGCGCCAGGCCGAGACGGCCGGCACGCGGCTGATCGCTGCCGATGTTGGCCGCCTCGATGGCCTTGCCGGTCACCAGCGCCACCAGGGTGTGGTAGCAGTGATCGACGCCAGCCAGCAGCATGTGGTGCTGGAAGAGGTGCTGGAAGACCTGAAGGAGCCGCCCTTGTTGCTGATTCTTGACGGCATCACCGATCCGCATAACCTCGGTGCCTGCCTGCGAGTGGCCGATGCCATGGGCGCGCACGCGGTGATTGCGCCCAAGGACAAATCGGTGGGGCTCAATGCCACTGTCTCCAAGGTGGCTTGCGGTGCGGCGGAAGTGGTGCCCTATATCGTGGTGACCAATCTGGCGCGCACCTTGCGCGACCTGAAAGATGCTGGCGTGTGGATCGCCGGCACCGATATGGATACCGAAACCGATTTGTTCCACTTCAACCAGACTGGTCCGCTGGCCTGGGTGATGGGGGCAGAAGGCCACGGCATGCGGCGCCTGACGCGCGAGCACTGCGATGTGCTGGTCAGCATCCCGATGTTCGGCTCGGTGGAGAGTCTCAATGTCTCGGTAGCCAGCGGCATTTGCCTGGCCGAAAGCCGCCGCCAGCGCGTCTGCGCAGGTTGAGTGCGCGCACGCATTGACGAAACTGCGGGGCGGGCATAGAATCCGCCCTCCTCTACAGCGTCCCCATCGTCTAGAGGCCTAGGACACCACCCTTTCACGGTGACTACCGGGGTTCGAATCCCCGTGGGGACGCCAGTCAAATTCGCTGTTTGACCCGGCTTGGCCAGTGCTGATGTGTGTTGCATCTGGCAATGCGCCCAGTTGAATTCTCTGTTTTTCGCCGTGTCCGGCTAATCCCGATTTTGAATTCGAAGCGTGATGGCTATTGCACGCACAGCGGCCTTTACGGTCGAGCCGCGTCGTATGCTATACACAGCGGACTTGGCAATGGGATTATCTGCCCGCATGAGGCGCGCCTCGGTCAAAAGCACAAATTGAGTGGAGGGAAAATGGTGCAGACGATTTCCTGGGATGCACTGCCTGGCGCCCCCATGCCGGGGACCTTGCTATGCGATGCCGACGCGGTGCCAGATAATGCGGTATTGATGCTTGATCTGCCTGCTGCCGAGAAACCGTTTCGCCTTCTGTTACTGAGCCATCACGGCGTGGTACGCGCTTTTGTTAATCGTTGCGCCCATTTTGGCGTGCCTTTGGCGCAAATACCTGCTCACCTCAAATTCAATCCCGGGGTGAATTTGCGCTGCAATGTGCACTATGCCAGTTATCACTGGGCGGATGGTCGTTGCGAGTCCGGTGAATGTGCTGGCGAAGATCTGATATCGGTTCCGGTATTCCAGCGTGATGGGAAAATATTTATTGGGCTTGCAGAAAGCGTTGCCGATAATTAGCCATCCCGCAGCGAATAAAAAGCCAGCAGGCATGCAAAGCGGGCGGAGGAGCGATCTTGGCAAAGCAACTGGACAAACAAGCCTGGCGCGTGGATACCGAGGCCGCCTGGCTGGGACAATACGATGGCCTGCAGCCTGGCCTTTCCACGGCAGAGCAGGCCGTCATTGCTGCGGCCGCGCATGGTGACTTTCTTGGCGAGGCGCTGGCGGCCCTGGTGGTAAAGGTCTATCACGCACGCTATATGGTCAAGCCGGTCGCATTGAGCGAGCTCGATGTGATGGAGCGCCTGTTCGATGAATATGCATTTACCCGTGGCCAGATCCGGCTGATTTTCCTGCGCGGCTTTTTGATCAGCGATACCGGTGCCTATGCCGATGCCTGCTCCGTCATCAGCAAGGCGTTGGTGTTGATGGCAAGCCGCAGCGATGTGCTGCCGGTCGATGCCTTCATGATTTACAACTCCTACTACTTCTACTCGGCAGAAGGCGGCGTGGGTGAGGACTGGTTCCGCTTCGCCCACCGCGCCCTGGCCGCCGCGCGCCAGCTCGGCTCACCCTCTCACCTTGCCCTGATGCTGTCCAATCTCGGTTCTACCCATCACGAATCGGGCAACTATGAGGACGCCTTGGTGTTGCTGACTGAAGCATTAGGTCTGCTGCGCTCAGCCCGGCTGGATGCGATGGCGCCGCTGGTTGCCGGCAATCTGGCCATGTGCCAGCTGGCCATGGAAAACTACGACGGCGCCTGGGATACGGTGGTGCCCTATCTGGATATGGTCGAGCATAAGGAGGGCGCACGCAGCAGTGATTTCGCCTTTTTCGAAGCAATATCCGCACATGTATTTGCCAAGCGCGGTATGTCGGAACGGGCCGAAGCGTGGATTGCCCGGGCGCTCGCTCATGCGCTGGAGCATGACGATGTGCGCATTCAGGCGCATTGTCATTGGGTAAAGGGCTTGATCGAACAGGCGCAGGGCGATGTGCCGGCGGCCATTGCTGCGCTGCGGCAAGCCGAGCGGCTGGTCGGACAGCTCAACGACCCGTTTTATCCGACGGAAATCGAGCGGGCCTTATCGGAGGCCTATGCCGCCAGCGGTAATTTTGAAGCGGCGTATAGCCATATCCGCCGCCATATCACCTTGTTGGGCTCAAGTACGGCGGTTGCCAGCAAGGCAAGGATGCAGGCGACCCAGGCACAGTTTGAATTGGCCGAAACCGAGCGTGAACGCGATTTTGCCCGCAAGCAGCAAGGCGAGTCGGAGCGGGCACGCCAGGCGCTGGAGGCGCTGAATGCCGAATTGAAGAGCAAGATCGACGAGATCGAGGCGCTGCAGTCGAAACTGCGGGCGCAGGCGATCCGCGACCCGCTGACCAATCTGTACAACCGCCGCTACCTGCAAGAAGTGCTGAACAAAGACCTGTCGCAGGCCGAGCGCCGCAATAGCCCGCTATGCGTGGTGATGCTCGATCTTGACTACTTCAAGGCAGTCAATGATCAGTATGGCCATGCCATGGGCGACCAGGTGCTGATGGCGATGGCGCGCCTGCTGGGCGAAAGCGTCAGGGGGTCGGATCTGGCTTGCCGCTATGGCGGTGAGGAGTTCTGTCTGGTGCTTGGCGATATTGACTTGGAGCATGCGGTGAGCCGGGTCAGGTTCCTGCTCAAGCAGTACGAGGACATGACGGTGGAGTATGACGGTAAGTCACTGACCGGCCTTGGCTTCTCGGCCGGTGTAGCCCAATACCCCGAGCATGCCATTGCGGCAGAGGCCTTGCTCAAGGCCGCCGATGATGCGCTCTACCAGGCCAAGGCGGCGGGACGGCGCCAGGTGTGTGCTGCGCCCATGTCGCAATAGGGCGTTGATCGAATCGTCTGTTCACGCTGCGTCTGCAGCCTTGGAAAAAGACGGTTCACAAAGCAGCGTGCCACCCTTGGTGGCTGCAACGGCATTCCTGCTTGAGCCGCATTGGCTTTGCACCCTGGCTCAAGCAGAAGGCACAGGTCTTGCTTTTCCCGGCTTACCCGAAGCCGGAGACCTTGCGAATGTCCAGTGCCATCTACCGTTACCAGCCGCCAGCCACCAGCCACCAGCTCCAGCCTTACGCCAAAGCCTGGCGAAACTGCAAATGGTCCCGCCGCGCCGATTGCGCGCAATGGCGCGCCGGTAGCCAGCAATGCGGCAAATCCTGCCGGCAATGTGGGTGACCGGGTCACACTGGGGCGGCAGGCTGCCGGGGTTCAGGCATACAACCGGCGCGGCCAAGTGCTTGGGCAAGTGAAGACTACCCAGCATGGCCCAAGCGGCGCCACGCCACTCAGCAATGCGCCAGGTCAAACCCAGGCGGCCAAACCCAAGCCGGCCATTCCCAGCTTGTTTGATGCAATCAATGCCTTCAAGTCGCGCATCCAGAATCTGGGGTAGGCAGCATGGACATGCACACAAGCCGCTATCGGATGGTAGTCAGGTGGAAAGGCCGCGCTCCCGCTGCTCGGCACGCGCTTCCAGCCATTGGCAAAACGCGGTGATGGCCGGGTCGTTGGTGGCAGTGCGCGGCACAATCCAGCAATAGCCGCGTACCGGTACGACCGGCCCTGCCAGCGGCGCGATCAGGCGACCGCTGGCGATTTCTGCCTGCATCATCGGCATCGGCCCCAGCGCCACGCCCAGGCCATCGCGCGCTGCCTGCAGGGCCAGATAGAAATGATCGAACTGCTGAGTGGCTGCTGGCTTGAGGTCGGGTACGCCCGCCAGGGTAAGCCAGCGCTGCCAGGCAGTCGGGCGGGTGTCGGCGGTCAGCAGGGTGTGGTTCACCAGATCGCTCGGTTGCGAGATCGGTCGGCTGGCCAGCAGCTGCGGGCTGCATAGCGGCAGTTCCCACTCATCCAGAAACGGTTTGCTGATATGGCCCGGCCAGTCGCCCGGCCCGCGGCGGATCGCCAGATCAAACGGTGTATCGAGCCGGCTGATATCGCGGTCGGACGTCAATAGATGCAGGGCGATATCCGGATGCTGTTCCTGGAATTCCGACAGCTGCGGCAGCAGCCAGTGCATGGCGAAGGTCGGGGTGGAGTTGACCACCATGCGGCGCTGGCGGCTGGGCTCGCGGATTTGCGCGGTGGCGTTGGCGATGATGTCGAGGCCGTCTTGTACCTGTATCAGGTAGCGCCAGCCGACCTCGGTCAGCTTGACCCGGCCACCGGTGCGTTCGAACAACTTGGCACCCAGCCATTCTTCCAGCTGCTTTATCTGTTTGCTCACAGCACCATGGGTGACGAACAGCTCGTTCGCGGCAGCGGAAAAGCTTTCCAGACGGGCTGCTGACTCGAAAGCACGCAGTGCATTGAGCGGGGGGAGGGTAGGGTTCATCCTGTGATTTTACCTCACAAGATCTGTGGCGATTACTCGTTTGTGCGCAGCAGCACTTGGGGTTACCCTTGCGCCACTTCTAAGATTGTTCGTGACCTGGTGGCTGGACTGCCACACGACAATCGGGCCGCGCCACGCCGCTGCCCGCTTCCCGACAACGCAACCGCAAGCAAAGGTCTCCCCATGCTACAAGCCTATCGCCAGCACGTCGCCGAACGCGCCGCTCTTGGTATTCCGCCGCTTCCGCTCACTGCTCAACAAGTTGCCGAGCTGGTCGAGCTGCTCAAGAACCCGCCCGCTGGCGAAGAGGCCACGCTGGTCGACCTGATTACCCACCGCGTACCGCCGGGCGTGGACGATGCCGCCAAGGTAAAGGCGTCCTTCCTGGCTGCCGTGGCCGAGGGCGAAGTGAAGAGCCCCTTGATCGATCGTGCCCACGCTACCAAGTTGCTCGGTACCATGGTCGGCGGCTACAACGTCAAGCCGATGATCGATCTCTTGGGCGACGCTGAAGTCGGTGCCATTGCTGCCGAAGGTCTGAAAAAGACGCTGTTGGTGTTCGACTTCTTCCACGATGTGAAGGCGCTGGCCGATCAGGGTAATGGCAATGCCAAGGCCGTGCTGCAAAGCTGGGCCGATGCCGAGTGGTTCAAGAGCCGCCCGGAAGTGGCTGAAAAAATCACTGTCACCGTGTTCAAGGTACCCGGTGAGACCAATACCGACGATCTGTCGCCAGCGCCCGATGCCTGGTCGCGTCCGGACATTCCGCTGCACTACCTGGCCATGCTGAAGAACACCCGCGCCGATGCGGCGTTCAAGCCGGAAGAAGACGGCAAGCGCGGCCCGATGCAGTTCATCGAAGACCTGAAGAAGAAGGGCCATCTGGTCGCCTATGTCGGCGATGTGGTTGGCACCGGCTCCAGCCGCAAGTCCGCCACCAACTCGGTGGTATGGGCAACCGGCCAGGACATCCCCTTCGTGCCGAACAAGCGTTTCGGTGGCGTTACCCTGGGCGGCAAGATTGCCCCGATCTTCTTCAACACCCAGGAAGACTCCGGCTCGCTGCCGATTGAAGTCGATGTGTCCAAGCTTGAAATGGGCGATGTGATCGATATCTACCCCTACGCCGGCAAGATCGAGAAGAACGGCGCGCTGGTGGAATCGTTCAAGCTCAAGTCCGATGTGATTCTGGATGAAGTCCGCGCTGGTGGACGTATCAACCTGATCATCGGCCGTGGCCTCACCGCCAAGGCCCGCGAAGCGCTGGGTCTGCCGGCTTCCACCGAATTCCGCCTGCCCAAGGCGCCGGTCGATTCGGGCAAGGGCTTCTCGCTGGCGCAGAAGATGGTGGGTCGCGCCTGTGGCCTGCCGGAAGGCCAGGGCGTGCGTCCCGGTACCTATTGCGAACCGAAGATGACCACCGTGGGTTCGCAAGACACCACCGGCCCGATGACCCGCGACGAGCTGAAAGACCTGGCTTGCCTGGGCTTCTCGGCCGATATGGTCATGCAGTCGTTCTGCCACACCGCCGCTTACCCCAAGCCGGTGGACGTGAAGATGCACAAGGAACTGCCAGCCTTTATCAGCACCCGTGGCGGCGTGGCCCTGCGCCCCGGCGATGGTGTGATCCACTCCTGGCTGAACCGCTTGCTGCTGCCCGATACAGTCGGTACCGGTGGCGACTCGCATACCCGCTTCCCGATTGGTATTTCCTTCCCGGCCGGTTCCGGTCTGGTGGCCTTCGCCGCTGCCACCGGTGTGATGCCGCTGGACATGCCCGAATCGGTGCTGGTGCGCTTCAAGGGCACCATGCAGCCCGGCGTGACCCTGCGTGATCTGGTCAATGCCATTCCGCTGTATGCCATCAAGCAAGGCTTGTTGACCGTGGCCAAGGCGGGCAAGAAGAACATCTTCTCGGGCCGTATCCTGGAAATCGAAGGTCTGCCGGACTTGAAGGTGGAACAGGCGTTCGAGTTGTCCGATGCTTCGGCCGAGCGCTCCGCCGCCGGTTGTACCGTGCATCTGGACAAGGCACCGATCATTGAATACATGACGTCGAACATCACGCTCATGAAGAATATGATCGCCGATGGCTATGCCGATGCCCGCACCCTGGAGCGCCGCATCAAGGCCATGGAAGCGTGGATCGCCAAGCCGGAATTGCTCAAGGGCGATGCCGATGCTGAATACGCTGCAGTCATCGACATCGATCTGGCCGATATCCACGAACCCATCGTGGCCTGCCCGAACGATCCGGACGACGTGAAGACCCTGTCGGAAGTGGCGGGCGCCAAGATCGACGAAGTATTCATCGGTTCGTGCATGACCAACATCGGTCACTTCCGCGCCGCCGGCAAGCTGCTGGAAGGCAAGCGCGATATCCCGGTCAAGCTGTGGGTGGCCCCGCCGACCAAGATGGACGCCGAACAGCTGACCAACGAAGGCTACTACGGCACTTTCGGCACCGCCGGTGCGCGCATGGAAATGCCAGGTTGCTCGCTGTGCATGGGTAACCAGGCACAGGTGCGTGAAGGCGCAACCGTCATGTCGACCTCGACCCGCAACTTCCCGAATCGCCTGGGCAAGAACTCGAATGTGTATCTGGGCTCGGCCGAACTGGCCGCCATCTGCTCCAAGCTCGGTCGCATCCCGACCAAGGAAGAGTATATGGCCGATATCGGCGTGATCAATGCCAAGTCCGCCGAGGTCTACCGTTACATGAACTTCAACGAGATCAAGGAATACCAGGACATTGCCGACAGCGTGTCGGTCAAGTAATCGCTGCCTGGATCCCGGCCAAGCCTGACCCACCGCCTGTGCGGTGGGTTTTTTATTGCCCGCCCGGTTTGGCGGCAAGCTGGGTAGCGGCGGCTGCCACTGCCGCAAATATCTACCAAGCAACCGCTTGTCTGAATGATGTAAATACTGAAAGTATCAAAATTGATAATTATCAAAACCTAATATAGCATGGGTTCATGACCAACCAGCCCGGCCTGGCAGCCGAAGGGATGCATCATGAACCGCAATATGCGCCTGATGTTCGAACGTATTCGCGACGGCGTGGTGATCGTCAGTCCCGACGGAATCGTTCGTTACGCCAACCCGGAAGCTGCGCGCATCATGCCGATGCTGGTCGGTGCGGCGCTTGATCAGCCGCAACTGCTTCGCCAGCTGCAGGCTGCACGCAATGGCCATATCGCTTTACCGGTGCAGTTCCGTCTTGATGCTGATCATCAGCAGGACGGACTGGACGCCTACTTGCTGGCCAGCCCGGTCGGCGAGGATCTGATCCTGCTGCTGCATGACGATGGTGCCAAGCGCCTGTACGAGACCACGGTACGCAATCTGATGGTGCTGGTGCAGGAGGGCTGCGAAAGCTCGGCGCAAGCCTGCCTTGATGCGTTTGCTGCACTCAAGGATGCCGATAGCGATGCCGATTCTGTGCGCGAACAAGCCCATCTTGCCTGGCAGCAGTTCAATCAGCGCATCACCGAGCTGACCATGCTGGCTGCCGCCAGCGCCAATGCGCCGCTGGAACAGAATGATCGCCTGCCCCTGGCCGAGCTGCTGAAGGATTCTCTATCCCTCGCCCAGCCCGATGCAAAGCAACGACGCATCACCCTGACCCTGGCAGTTGATGAAGCCAGCCTCCCTACCGTCTACGGTAGTCGCGACTGGCTGAGCCGGGCAATTGGCGAACTGGCTGCCTATCTGGTCTGCCATGCGCCGAGCGGCGGCGAAGTATTGGTGCGCGCCCATGTCCATGGTGAATTCCTGGCGCTGCAGCTACGCAGCAATGGCCGGCCGATCCCGGCGGCGCAGCGCGACCGGCTGTTCCTGCCGTTCGAGGGCTGCCAGTCCGAACGCGGCCAGCGCGCCCTGCGCGGCTTGGGCCTGGGCATGACCCTGGCCCGGGCGGTGATCAGCCGCCATGGCGGCCATGTACGCCTCGATGAGAGCGATGAGCCGAGCCTGATGATCGAACTGCCGATCGGTGCGCCGCATCAGGCCGAAACCGTCGATGCAGCGCAAATGGAGCGCTACGCGCGCGACCTCAGCCGTTTGATGGCCAGGCGCCAGACTGCCCCGGCCTTGCCGCAGTAAACCTGCAACGCGTAGGAGAACATCATGAAAACCCTGCTGCTGGTGGTCGAAGACCAAACCGATATCCGCAAGCTGATCCGCATGACCCTGAGCTTTGGCGACTACGAGGTCCAGGAGGCCGATCACGGGCTGCTGGGCCTGAAGATGGCCGAGGCCATGCATCCGGCCTTGATCCTGCTCGATGTCATGATGCCGGGCGAGCTCGATGGCTTGCAGGTGTGCCAGCGTATCCGCGCCGATCCGGCCCTACGCGACACCCTGGTGGTGATGCTGACGGCAAGAGGCCAGCAGGCTGATTTCGATGCTGGCAAGGCGGCCGGGGTCGATGCCTATCTGACCAAGCCGTTCAGCCCGCTGGAGCTGATCGACACGGTGGAAAACCTGCTGAAAACCCGCCCGCCGCTGGCCATGGCAGCCTGATTGCGCCGAAGGCAACAGCCTGCAACAGCAGGCGTCTGGCAAAGGGGAACGATCATGTACAAGATGCTGGCAGGATGGATGACAACGCTGTGCCTTGCCCTGACGGCCACAGCGGCCGAGCCGGTTCTGCTCGGGCTCGATGCCGAAGTGTCCGACCGCACTTCCACGTCCGATGATGCAATCCGCTTCGGTATCGAGACGGCAATCAGCGAGATCAATGGCGCAGGCGGGGTCCTCGGTGGCCGCCCCTTGCAGCTGGTAGTGCGCGACAACCGCTCGGTGCCGGCGCGTGGCCGTGAAAATGTCGCCGAGTTTGCGCGCATGCCCGATATGGTGGGCTTTTTCACCGGCAAGTTCAGCCCGGTTGCCATCGAAGAGTTGCCCACCGCCTATGCCCAGGAGCTGCTGATGCTCGACCCGTGGGCGGCTGCCGATCCCATCGTCGATAACGGTCATGTGCCCAACTATGTGTTCCGGCTGTCACTGCGCGATAGCTGGGCGATGGATACCTTGCTGGCTTATGCCCGCAGCAAAGGCTTCGACAAAGTCAGCCTGTTGCTGTCCAACAATGCCTGGGGGCGCAGCTGCGCCGCGGCGGCCGAGCGCTATGTAAAACGCCACGACGATGCGGTGCGCCTGGCATCGCTGGAGTGGTTCAACTGGGGCGGCGAGCAAAGTTTTGCCGAACAATACCTGCGCATGCGCAAGGCCGGTGCCAAGGCCATCATCCTGGTGGCTAACGAAGGCGACGGCAACCAATTGGTGCGACAACTGGCTGCCTTGCCGCCTGCGGATCGCCTGCCCGTGCTTAGCCACTGGGGCATTGCCGGGGGCGACTTCCCGACCCTGGCCGGGCCGGCCCTGCACACGGTCGATCTGGTGGTGGTACAGACCTTTGCCTTCAGCAATGCACGCGGCCCGGCTGCCCGCCAGTTCGAGCGCAAGGCCCTGGCGCACTTCGGTGCCAGCCAGCCGGATCGCCTTGCTTCGGTGGTCGGCATGGCGCAGGCCTATGACCTGACGCATCTGCTGGCCAAGGCAATCGCCCTTGCCGGCAGTACCGAGCGCCCGGCCATCCGTGCGGCGATGAGCCGCGTCAAGGGATTCGACGGCGTGGTAAAGCGCTACAGCCGGCCCTTTGCCGATCAAAACGAAGCCTTGAGTGCCGCCGATGTATTTCTGAGCCGCTATAGCAGCGACGGCCGGCTTCAGCCGGTGGATGGCACCATGGGCATCGCCTTGCGTTAGCCAGCAAGGCTTGCCAGCTTCGCACCGCAGACCGCAGCCGAGCCGCTGCTTGAGGCAGCCAAGGAGCAGATCGTGAAATCGATTCCATGGACCAACAAGGGTGTCATCACCCAGCGCCTGGGCAAATGGCTGGGCAGTCGCGGCAGCGTCGGCCGGCATATCCTCGGCTTGTCGGCGGTGCTGGCAATCAGCATTACCCTGATGCTCGGCATCGGTTCCTATTTGCTCACCTATAGCCATCTGCGCCAGCAGATTGCCGGGCAGCTCGACTATTCGAGCCGCATGCTGGCGCAGCGCATCGACTTCGAGTTTCACAGCGCCCATGACGAGGCTGCCGAATTGTCGCGTCGCTCGTTGCTGGCAAATGCCCTGTCGGACTCGCAAGGTGCCAATGCGTATGTCTACCCCTTCCTGCGCGAGTACGAGCAGGCGCGTCCCGACGTATTGCTGCTCGGCATCTATGACGCGAATGGCGATGCGGTCAGCATGTCCGGCAAGATCGACACCAGCGATCTTTCAGTTCTGGACATGCGCAAGCGGGTCAATGAGGGCCGTGCGTTCAGCATGATCGAGCCGGTAGGCAAGGACGGCCTGCATTTGATCATGGGCTTTCCGGTGACCTACCTGCCCACCGGCATGGTGGAGGGCATGATGGTGATGGAGGTGGACCTGGCAGCGCAGATGCGTCGTGCCTTCCAGAGCCTGCCGGCCGATTTCGGCGCACGTCTGAACCTGCATGACCGGCCGGTGTACCGCGCCGGCACAGTGCAAGAAAGCCGCCTGAATCGTGCATTGACGCTGGACAGCTATCTGGGCAGCCTCGGTCTCGGGGTCACCGTGCTGCTCGACGAGTCAGCGCTGGAGCGGCCGCTGCTGCGCCTTGCCGTGCTGCACCTGCTGGTACTTTGCCTGGTGATCCTGTGCGCGCTGGCGCTGGCGCGCCGTGCCAGCCGGCATATCGTCGAGCCACTCGATGCCCTGGCCGATGCCGCTCAAGAAGTCGTGCAGTCGTCGGTGCAGCGCTTTCAGGAAGTGCATGTCGGCGGCTCGCGTGAGGTGCAGCATCTGGCTGCGGCCTTCAACCGGATGGTGAAGCAGCTGCGTGGGCAACAGAATGACCTGGAAGCACGGGTTGCGGCACGCACCGAAGCGCTGGCCTCGGCCGAGCGGCGTTTGTCCGACATCCTCGCCTCGATGCGTGATGTGGTGTATTCCGCCACCCTCGATATGAAGCAGTTTCTCTACCTGAGCCCGGCAGCGCGGACCATGTTCGGCGTGCTGCCGGACAGCCTGGTCGCCGAGCTGAGCGCCTCGCCCAAGGCCTGGCTGTGCCTGATGCCGGAAGCGGACCGGCTGGCCATGAGCGAGTTGATGAGCCAGCTCGGTCCCGATAGCGCGGGCGAAGCACGCTATCGCATTGTGCGTGCCGATGGCGAAGTGCGCTGGCATGCCAACCGTTACCACGTGGTGCTCGATGCGGCTGGCCAGCCCTTGCATGTGGCCGGCATTGTCAGCGATATCACCGAGCGGGTGCGTGCTGACCAGGCGCGCGAGCAGGCCGAGGCGGAGTTGCTGCTGCGCGATCGCGCCCTCGCTTCCACCCACAATGGCGTCGTGATTGCCGATATCAGCAGCCCCGATCAGCCCATCATCTTCGTCAATCCGGCCTTCGAGGCCATGACCGGCTACCAGGCCAGCGAGGTGCTTGGGCGCAATTGCAGCATGCTGCAAGGACCGGGAACCGATAGCTTTGCCATCGAAGAGCTGCGCCAGGCGATCAAGGATGGCCGCGAATGTACCGTCACCCTGAAGAACTACCGCAAGGATGGCAGCAGCTTCTGGAATCAGCTGTCCATCTCGCCGGTCAGCGGTGCCGACGGGGTGGTGCGCCACTTTGTCGGGGTGCAGAACGATATGTCCGAATTGGTGCAGCGCGATGAAACGATTCGCGACTGGGCCTACCGGCAGGAGGTGATCTTTACCCTGACGCCGGATGGCTTCGCCACCTTCGATCGCCACGGTCGGCTAGAGTATGCCAACCCCGGCTTCGAGCGCATGACCGGCATGCTGGTGGGTGACTTGCAAGGGCTGGAGCTGGCCGAGCTGCAACGGCGCCTGGGGGCGCAGCTTGACCGCAATTCACCCGAGGCCAACCTGTGTGACTGGGTCGCCTGGCATCGCGATCAATCGCTGGCCGACAATCTGTTTGGCAGCGATCCCTTGGTCTTGCCGGTATTGCGCATCAGCCGTCCCTCACTACGCGAGGTGCAGCCGTCCATCTTCTACACCGATAGCGAAACCACCTGCATCGTGCTGCATCTGCGCGATATCACCCGCGAACGCGAGGTGGACCGCATGAAGAGCGAGTTTCTCTCTACCGCCGCCCACGAATTGCGCACACCGATGGCGTCGATCATGGGCTTTTCCGAGCTGCTGCTCAGTCGCCAGTTTCCGCCCGATATGGCGCGCGACATGCTGGAAACCATACTTCGCCAGTCGCGCCGCCTTACCAATCTGCTCAACGAATTGCTCGACCTTGCCCGTATCGAAGCGCGGCGTGGTCAGGACTTCAAGCAACAGCGGCTATCGCTGGCCAGTTGGGTGGGCGATGCGGTCAAGGCGGTGTGTGTGGATGACTATGCCGCGCGGATCGAGATCGGCACGCTGGCCGATGCGCAGGTGATAGGCGATGCCGCCAAGCTGCAGCAAGCCTTGCTCAATGTGATCAGCAATGCACTCAAATACTCGCCCAATGGCGGTGTGGCCACCGTGTCGGCCGAGGTGGTCGGTGGGCGGGTTGCCGTACGCGTGGTGGATCAGGGCATAGGCATGAGCAGTGAGCACCTGGCGCGGGTATTCGAGCGGTTCTTTCGCGCCGACCCCAGCGGCAATATTCCGGGAACCGGCCTTGGCATGTCGCTGGTCAAGGAGATCATCGAACTGCATTTCGGTGAGGTGCAGATCAGCAGCGAAGTGGGGCAGGGCACCTGTGTCACCCTGTGGCTCAAGGTGGCACCTGCCGAATTGGCGCCCGTTGAACAGGAGCTTGCAGCATGAAAACCGATCTGATCGAAATGGACAATGCCATGCTGATCGAGGAAATCGACCTGGCGTTGCCGCGCACCCCTATCGAATCCCCGCTCAATGCCGATGCGGAGCAGGCCGGTGCTGATGGCGCCTACCGGCAGATGCACCGGCTGATGGAGGATATGGGCGCCGTGCTACGCCAGCGCGATGCAGCGCTCGATGCGCTGTTCTGCGCACAGCAGGAAATCCTGATTCGGCTTGCCGCAGCCGCAGGTTGGAAAGACAGCGACACCGGCGAGCATATCGTGCGCATCGGCGTGCTGTCGGCCATGCTGGCCTCGTGGGCCGGGCTCAGTGAAGCGGTGTGTGAGCGGATCGGCCGGGCAGCACCGATGCATGATATCGGCAAGGTGGGCGTTCCTGACTGCATCCTGAAAAAGCGCGAGCCGCTCAGCGATGCCGAGCAAGCCATCATGCAGACGCATCCGGAGATCGGGGCGCGCATCCTGGGTGGCTCGCGCGTGCCCGAATTGCAAGTGGCAACCGAAATCGCCCTGGCTCATCACGAGCGATTTGACGGTAGCGGCTACCCGTTCGGCCTGAAAGCCGGCGAGATTCCGGTCAGCGCGCGCATTGTTGCGCTGATCGACAATTACGACACCCTGCGCATGGATGCCTGCAATCGTGCAGCGGTGGAGCGCGAGGAGGTGGCAGCCTATCTGGCTGCCGGCGCCGGTACCCAGTTCGACCCGTGGTTGACCGCACTGGTACTGGAGCACCTCGACCAACTCGAAGTGGCACGCCTGGCGGTAAACGCCTGGGCGCGCGATGCCGAGCTATCCAGCCTGCCGCAAGGTTTCTGGCGCCGCTTTGTGTGAAAGTCATCTTCAGTCATGGTGGCTGGCTCCGTGGCTATCTGGATGGCTTTGGTGATGCCTGGTAGCCGGATGCAGCCGCAGGCGAAATCCGGGGTGAGCTTGAAGCTCGCATGATGCGCGCTGACTCTTGCAAATGCCCCCCGCCAGGCCTTCCACTTCGCTCCATCTGCCGAATGACAATGCGATGGCTTGCACGACAAGCCGTGCTTGCCTAGGTGGATTCGGGTGCCAAACCCGCCAAGCCGGCATGTTGGCGAAACGAAACACATAGCAAGTGCTAATACAGCATCGCGCCCGGGCCAGGTCGGTCGCGCTATCATGGCGCCCTTTGGCGGCGCGTTCGCGCTGCCCGGCTGCCCTGGTGCTGTAGCGCCAGGGTTCTTGCATTCATGCGCAACCCAGACCTGAGCACGGCCAGAGGCCAAGCGCACAGGCAGTTCACCCTCGGAGGACATCTTGTCTTCTCTCAAACAAAAACTGGCCGGCATTCCTGATGGTGCCGCATCGCTGTTCTTTATCCAGATGTTTTCCACTCTGGGTTATGCGGTGCTCTATTCATCCCTGGTGCTGTATGCCACCAAGCATATGCACTTGTCCGACAAGGATGCGACGGCGCTGATGGGGGTGTTTGGCGCTTTCAACTATGGCCTGCACCTATTCGGTGGCTATCTGGGCGGGCGTTTTCTCAGTAACCGCAATCTGTTTGTCGGCGGCATGGCGATGCAGGTGCTCGGTTGTGCCTGCATGGCGACCGGTAGCGAAGCCATGTTCTACTGGGGTCTGGCCATGTTCCTGACCGGTAGCGGCCTCAATGTCACCTGCCTGAACATGATGCTGACCCAGCGCTTTGCGCCGGACGACACCCGGCGCGAGAGCGCTTTCCTGTGGAACTATGCCGGTATGAATGTCGGCTTCTTCATGGGTTTTACCGGCGCCGGGCATTTCCAGCAGTCGCTGGACTATTCCAGCATGTTCATCTTCGCTTCGCTCGGCAATCTGGTGTCGATTGCCCTGGCCGCGTTCAACTGGAAGACGCTGACTGATCGCAACACGCCCTTGCTGGACGTGTCGCCCAACCAGTTCAAGCAACGCTTTATGGTCGGCTTGGCAATTGTGGTTGGCCTGGTGCCGCTGATCCAGACCGCGCTTCATGTGCCAGCCATTACCGGCCATCTGGTGGAAATCGTCAGTGCAATCGTCTTGCTGGCGCTGATTTACCTGACCGTACGCCACCCGGATGCGCGTGAACGCAACAATATGTGGGCCTATCTGGTGCTGACGGTGGGCTCCTTGGTGTTCTGGTCGCTGTACCAGATGGCGCCGAGCGGCCTTGCTTTGTTTGCTGACCGCAATGTCGACCTGATGGTCATGGGCGTACTGATTACCCCGCAATGGATCCAGAATATCAATACCGTGGTGGTGGCAGTTGGCGGCCCCTTGATGGCCATCCTGTTTACCCGCTTGCGCGAGCGCGGCTGGAAGATCGACGTGCCCAAGCAGTTCTCGGTGTCGATTTTGCTGATGGGTGTTGGCTTTCTGGTACTGCCACTGGGCATTTCCATGGCCGGGCCCGATGGCAAGAGCGCCTTTGTCTGGCTGTTTATCAGCTATGTACTGCAAAGCGTGGGTGAGTTGCTGATCTCGCCGGTGGGCTACGCCATGATCGGCCGCCTGGCGCCGCGCCAGTACCAAGGCATCATGATGGGTAGCTGGATGATGGTGACCGGCCTCGCCTCGGTGTTCGCCGGCCGCTTCTCCGGCATGATTCCACAGCCGGAAGGCAATTCCGCCCTGGCTACCAACCCGGCTTACGCCAGCCTGTTCGGCCAGCTTGGCTGGGGCAGCGTGATTGTCGGTGTGGTGCTGGTCGCGCTGATCCCGTTCCTGACCCGTTTGATCAAGGATAAGGACGACGCGACGACGAATAGTCAGGAAGCGCCGCTCGCACCGGTAGCCCATTGAAAGCGGTGGCGCCACCTCGCTTGCCGACCGTGCCGCCAATGCGCCTCCCCCTTCAAACGGGGGAGGTTCGCGTGGCGCGAACAATGCACGCCCTTTGTTGGGCCGGCGATATCGCCCCCCAAGATTTCTAGAGCCTGTTAACGAGCCGCAGCCAAGTTCGTCAGCACGGCTGCGGTATCGACAATGCGGGCGTATTCGCCATTGAGATTGCTCAAAGCCATCTGGTGGATGTCTTCTGCACTGCGAACCTTGCCCGACAGATCGGGCCGATCGAAGGTATAGCAAGCGTCGCTGACTACGGTGGTAATGAAGTCGAGGCAGCCGGCAGCGCGTGCGGTGGCCTCCACCGAATAATTGCTGGCTACGCCGACAATCACCAGCGAATTGATCGAGCGCACGCGCAGCCAGCGCTCCAGGCCCGATTGGGCGAAGGCATCGGTGACATGTTTTTCCACGATGTGCTCGTGATCGAGCGGCATAAAGCGGCTTTGAAATGCTGCACCGGGCTTGCCGGGCCAGAACACCGATTCGGGCGAGCGCGACATATGGCGGATATGCACGATGGGCGCGTCAAGCGCGCGCCAGGCGGCCAGCAGGCGTTCGATATTGGCTTCGGCCTGCGGATTGTTGCGCGGACCGATAGCAGGGTCGGCCATGCATTGCTGCATATCGATGATCAAGAGTGCGGCTTGGTTTGGTTTGCTCATGTCACATATCCAGTCAGCAGGGCTTGTGCCCAGTCTGGCCGCTGCTGCTTGAGCGCCAGCTGGGCCATGGGCGCGGGGTCGTAGGGTACGTTGAGCAGCTGGCTGTGCCAGTGCCCCGCGCGGTAGTCGATCAGCGCATAGCGCGCATCGGGCGAGCCCGATTCGATGGCATGCGGATAGGGGTAGTCGTCGAGATAGGCGGGATGGCCCACGCTGCCGGGGTTGACGATCAGCATGCCGCTGCGGCTACGTACACTGCGGGGGACGTGGGTATGGCCGCACAGCAGCAGTTCTGCCTGCACGCCGCCTAGGCGTGCTTCGATTTCCTCGGGCCGCGCCGGCCGATCTGCGTTTTCCAGCAAGGACAGCACATCGCTGTGCGGCGTGCCATGGCAGGCAAACACCTGCTCACGCCATTGCAGGGCAGGGCGCAGGCTGGCGATCCAGCTCAGCTCGTGCTCGCCCAATTGCGCATGGGCAAACTGGTCGGAAGCGGCTGAGCGCTCGTTCAGTTCAAGTATCTGCCGCTCATGATTGCCGGCCAGATGGGTCCAGTCCTGCGCCATCAGGCATTGCGCGGTTTGCAGCGGTAGCAAGGGGCCGGACAGGCTATCGCCCAGATTGATCACCGCATCGACGCCGTGGCGACGGATATCGGCAATCACCGCTTCCAGCGCGGCGAGATTGCCGTGGATGTCGGAGAGTACGGCAATGCGCAGCTCGCCAGGCATGGGTTTATCGCGGCAACCCAGCCTAGGCGCCGTCGCGCCCGAGCAACAAGCCACGGATCAGTGCTTCGAGTTGGTCGAAGGCAATCGGCTTGCCCAGCACGGTGACATTGTCGGGCAGGCCGCCGCGCTCGTTGATCTGGGCTGCGTCTAGCGCGCTGACCACGATAATGCGCAGCTGGCGGGTTTGCGCGTCGGCGCGTAGCTGGCGGATCAGGCTGAAGCCATCGACTTCCGGCATCATCAGATCGGTAATCAACAGGTCCGGCGTGCGCCGGGCAATGCGCATCAAGGCGGCTACGCCGTTTTCTGCCGTCTCAACCGTAATCGGCAGCCCCCAGCTAGTGAGCATGCGATCCATCAGCTTGCGCAGGGCGGGGTTATCTTCGGTAACCAGCACATCGAGCGGCCGGCTTCGGTCATTGCGCTGCCGCAGCAGCGCCTCGACCGAGTCGCGATAAATGCGCCGATGCCCACCCTCGGTTTTCCAGGCCTGCAGCTTGCCGGACTCCACCATGCTTTGCACGGTGGCGACCGATACGCCCAGCAGGGCCGCCGCTTCACGGGTGGTGCAGAAGGTGTCGCTCATGGCGGCCTACATGGCCTCCAGCACATTGATGCCCAAGAGGCCAAGGCCAGTGGCCAGGGTCTTGCCGGTAGCATCGCACAGCTTCAGGCGTGAAGGATTGGCGATGCCGTTTTCGATGACCGGGCAGGCTTCGAAGAACCGTGAAAACGCGGTCGCGACGTTGTACAGATAAGCGCACAAAAAGTGCGGTTGGCTGTCGCGCGCCACCTGGTAAACAACGTCAGCAAACCGGGCCAGCTCCAGTGCCAGTACATGTTCTGCCGATGTTGATATGGTGATCGGTGCTGCCGCATCCCATTGTCCGGCCTTGCGGAAGATGCTTCTGACCCGGGTGTAGGCGTATTGCAGGTAGGGGGCCGAGTTGCCTTCGAAACTGAGCATGGCGTCCCAGTCGAAGATGTAATCGGTATTGCGGTTCTTGGAGAGGTCGGCGTATTTCAGTGCGCCAATGCCGACGGCACTGGCAATATCGCGGCGGCTCGCTTCGGGCAGGTCGGGGTTCTTCGCGCTGACCAGTTGAAAGGCCCGCTCAACCGCCTCGTCAAGCAAATCGACCAATTTGACGTTTTCACCAGAACGCGTTTTCAGTGGCCTGCCATCGTCGCCCATCACCATTCCGTGACCGACATGCTCGTAATGCGCATCGAGCGGTAACCAGCCAGCTTTTCGGGCAGTGACGAATAGTTGTTGAAAGTGCAGGCTCTGCCGGGCATCGACCAGGTAGAGGCAGCTGTCGAGCCGGAGTTCACGCGTACGGAAGCGGATAGCGCCCAGATCAGTCGT
>NZ_JAYRLZ010000254.1:0-6066 GCF_041904975.1 Chitinimonas sp.
ATGTTTGAGGCGCTGCTCCAGTGCTGGGAGGGCATGACGCGGATCACCATTAGCACAAGGAGAAAGCGGGTAATAGGCAAGCGCCTTCTACGTGGAGCGATTGGATCCTGCTATGGCGGAATTTTTCACGCCCTTGCTGGTTTGAGCCTGGCGCCGCGCCAGTGTTAGGGTATGGCGATGAAAAGCTCCCCGAATCCCGCATTTATCTTTACCACCCGTGTACTCGATCTGCCGGGTTTTGACACTTCAACAGTGCTTGCCGTGCGTGCTTTCCCAGGCGAGTCATTGGAATATCTGGCCGTAGATAATCGGGGGACTGTATGGCGTATATCGGCACATGACTCAGTGGCGACCGCCATCGTGAAATTGGATACGCTAAGGTTTCATGCACGAACCCAGGTGCAGATTCAAATCAGTCGCTGTGGCGATTATTTCGCCATTACAGCGTGCAATCAGGACCCAGCAAGCAATCAGGGCGGCGTTTACCGGATGGATAATGGCGCCTTGCTGATGCCCCTGCCCGATCATGAATACCATTTTGAGCTAGCGCCTTACCCGGTAGCATTTTGGGAATATCAGCATCAGCCCTGCCTGATTCATGCAACCGGCTGGGATAAGCTCGATATTCATAATCTGCAAAGCGGCGTTTGCTTGACCGAACGCTCACTGGAACAGGTGGAGGAAGAAGTCAGCGAGGCAGAGCGGCGCAATGCCCTAGCCTCCGAATGGGCCGGCGAGCTGATGATTTCACCCGATGGAAAACGCCTGGCCACAGTGGGCTGGTTCTGGCATCCGGTCGGTTACGCCTGGGGTTTTAATATTCAGGATTGGGTGGAAAAAAATAAATGGGAATCCGACTTCGGCAAATCCAAAGTATGTTTCGCCATCTGGTCTTATTTCTGGGATTCCCCCTTGCAATGGCTGGACAATGACCGGGTGCTGATCTGGGGCGATCCGGAATTACCATGCGACAACGACATACCACCAGATTCAGCCGTGATCTACAACGCACAGACCGGCGAGCGCTTATTTGCCTTTACCGGCCCGTCTATTTCCCCCTTTGCGGTCTGGGATAATTGGCTGTTTTCCGGATGCTCCGACACCGGGACAATCGCGGTGTGGGATCTACAAAATGGCCAGCAGATTGCCAGGCACCCGTGCCAGCTTAATCTGATCGCAACGCATTTACCCAGCCAAAGTTTTCTGGGGCGAAACGCGCAAGGGCAATTCGAGATCATGTTCTGGCAAGTTGCCTGAGGGCATTGTACGCAGGTGTATGTCCGGTGATTCGTGCTTATTCGTCACACGCCGCTATCGCGCAAAATCGCCGCCTTGCTGCCATCGCGTTCCATTTCCTTGAGTACTTTATTGACCTTGTCGATCAGCGAGTCTGGCAATTTGGCGGCGCGTGAGAAGCCGATATGCATGGTTTTCTTGGCAATCGCCGGTTCTTGCCAGACCAGCGGGGTATTGCGGTTGATCAGCATGGTACTGGTGCGCAGCAGATAGTCGGCAAGGCCCTTGTCGACCAAGGCAGCATGTACCCGGCCGACCGCCAGTGCATTCAGATTGAGCTCGTCACTCATCGCCTCGATGGTATGGAGCTGCGCCGCCGTAAATGCTTCCGGATTGGCATAGCCCTGCACCACGCCAAAGCTGTAGGCACGCAACTGCGTCAGCGGCAAGCTGGGCAGCGGTGCCGCCTTGCGCACAAAAAAGCCCAGCTGGTTTTCGCCTATCGGCTCGGAGTAAAGCAGCCAAGCCTCGCGATCGGGGCTGTACCAAGGGCCGAGCAGGCCATCGGCGCGGCCTTCACGGGTATCGGCCACTGCCCGGTTCCATGACGCCCAGCGCATATTCAGGCCGAGGTTGGCGCGGCGCAGCGCCTCGCGAACCACCTTGGTAACCGGGCCACCATCGGGCAGGCTGGCACCGTAATACGGCGGATAATCGCTCGATATCAATGTCAGCGCGCGGCGCGGCATGTCGGCTGGCTGGCCGGCAAGGCACAGTCCGGCCAGCAGCAGGCAGGCAATATGGGCGAGCGTACGCATCCTGTTCTCCGGCTGAGTCTGGCGCGGCATGGGGCGAGCAGTCTTGATCAGGCTGATACTAGTTCACCAGGCAGGGCAGTCAAGGCCGCGGCGGCAGGCGGGACAGGTGCTGCCGAGCCGGCGGCCGGCTCGCCTGCCCCTGCCAATGAACATACAATGCGCGCCTTGCCTTGCCGATGCACCGCCATGCCCACCCATCCCACCTATACCCGCCAGGATGTGCTTCGCTGGCTGGGCAGCCATGAAGTTGCCAAGGGCGAGCCCTATGTGCGGCGCGTGCACAATCTGCGCTGGAAAGGCTTGCGCCTGCTCGCCGAAGTACCGGGATCAGCCGCACGGCCCTATCAGGTGGATATCGTGTTTGTACCGCGCAGCCACGGGCAGATGAGCATCTCGGCCGAATGCAGCTGTCCGGTGGCATATGACTGCAAGCACAGCGCGGCGGTGCTGCTGGCCGCCCTGCACACCAAGGCAGCCCAGCCGCAGGACAGCGTCAATCCTGAAGTAGTGCGCTGGCTCGATCTGTTCAGGGCCAGCAGCGCCGAGCAGCAGGCGCCGGCGGTGCGCAAACCGGCCAGCCATCAGCTGTTTTATGTATTGGAAGTGGATGAGCAGGGCGAGGGCAATCTGCGTTTTTGCAAAGGCAAACGCGGAATGCGCCTGCACGAGCCGCTGGATTACTGGAGCAATCTGGAGGGTGCGTTTCGCAATCCGATCAGTTTTATCGGCCAGGATGACCTGAGCATCCTGCGCCTGGTGCATATCCAGGCACCGAGCAGTCGCCTGTATAGCAGTGCCTACCCCTTGCATGGGCGCAACGATATCGACCTGCTCGACAGATTGCTGCAAACCGGCCGGCTTTACCTTAACAGCAGCACACAGGGCCTGCTCGGCCCATTTGCTGCAGGGGAAGCGCGGCGTGCCAATCTGCACTGGCAGCGCGATCTGTATGGGCGCCAACAGGCAAGACTGCAGACCGCGCCGACTGCCCGGCTATTGGCACTGAGCGCCCCGCGCTATATCGATCCGCAGCAGGCACAGGTCGGCGAGGTGCTGCTGACACAAGACTGGCAGCTGATGCGCCCCTTGCTGAGCCTGCCCGCATTGGGCGAGATGGATCTCCCCCTGGTGATCGATACCCTGCGCCGCACCCTGCCCGGCGAGCCACTACCCGATGCGCGGCCGCTGCCGGTGATCGAAGGTGCGCCACAAGCCGTGCTGCGGCTGATCAGCATTCCCGTCTACGGCCTGCGCGATTACCGCGACTATGGCTATCTGGTCGGACGTGGCGAGCTGGATATCGCGGTGCCGTATTTTGCCTACGGCAAGCATCGCATCCGGCCCGGCGACACTGCCGGCCATATCACCCTGGAAGACGGTCAAACCGCCCTGCTGCGTCGCGACCCGGAGCAGGAAGCGCACCTGCTCAAAGCCTTGCACAAGCACGATCTGCGCCCCCTGCCAGCCAACAAGGTACTGGCCAGCCAGGACATGCTGCCCGACCTGAAAGGCATGCAGGCACTGGCCAGCGAGCAGGCCTGGCCGGCCTGGGTGCGCGATGCCCTGCCGGCGCTCAAGGCGCAGGGCTGGCAGATCGAGATCGACGACAGCTTCCGCCACTGGGCGCCCGAACCGAGCGCCTGGCATGCCGAGCTCAGCGATGAGGACAATGGCTGGGCAGTGGCGCTGGCGGTGGAAGTAGACGGCCAGCGTTTGCCGCTGGCACCGATGCTGGCCGAGCTGGTCGGCCGCGAGCCGCGCTGGCTGCAGGCGGATTACCGCGCACTGATTGGCGACGATAGCGATGTGATGCTGCGCAGCAGCATTGGCCAGCGCCTGCGCGTTGCCGCCAGCCGCATCAAGCCCCTGCTGCATGCTCTGGCCGAGCTGTTCGACCAGAACCGTGGCGGCCAGCCGCTCAGCGTGTCGCCACTCGACGCGCCACGGCTGGTCGAAGCGCTCGATGCCGCCGGCGACTGGCAAAACGATGGCTTCGAAGCGGCGCGGCAGATGGCACAGCGCCTCGAAGCCGCCGGCCAGCTGCAGGCGGTGGCGCCGCCACAAGGCTTGCAGCTGACCCTGCGCCCCTATCAGCTGCATGGGCTGTCGTGGCTGCAGTACTTACGCGCGCAAAACCTTGGCGGCATTCTGGCCGACGATATGGGCCTCGGTAAAACCGCCCAGACCCTGGCCCATGTGCTGCTCGAAAAAGAGAGCGGCCGGCTCGACCGGCCAGCGCTGATCGTACTGCCCACCAGCCTGGTATCGAACTGGCGCCACGAGGCAGCGCGCTTTGCGCCAGCACTGCGCGTGCTGGCGCTGCACGGCCCGCAGCGCAAGGCCGATTTTGGCAAGATCGCCGAACATGATCTGGTGATCTCCACCTATCCCTTGCTGTGGCGCGATATCGAGGTGCTGGGTGCGCAGGAATTTCACCTGCTGATCCTCGACGAAGCCCAGGCGGTCAAGAATGCCGGCAGCCGTAGCGCCGAGGCGGTGCGCCAGCTCAAAGCACGCCACAAGCTGGTGATTACCGGCACGCCGATGGAAAACCATCTGGGCGAATTGTGGGCGCAGTTCGACTTCCTGCTACCGGGCTTTCTCGGTGACGAGCGCGCCTTTTCCCGGCTGTGGCGCACGCCGATCGAAAAACATGGCAATGGCGAGCGCCGTGCCTTGCTTGGCAAGCGGATCAAGCCGTTTATCCTGCGCCGCCGCAAGGACGAAGTGGCGCGCGACTTGCCGCCGAAAACCATCATGGTGCGCGAGGTGGAGTTGCAGGGCCGGCAGCGCGAGCTCTATGAAACAGTGCGTGCCGCCATGGATGCCAAGGTGCGCGAAGCAGTGGCCGGCAAGGGCTTTGCCCGCAGCCAGATCGATATCCTCGACGCCCTGCTCAAGCTGCGCCAGGTGTGCTGCGACCCACGCCTGCTGCAGCAGGACAGCGCACGCGAAGTAAAGGAACATGCCAAGCTCGATGCCTTGATGTGCATGCTGCATGAGCTATTGGAAGAAGGCCGCCGCGTGCTGGTGTTCTCGCAGTTCACCAGCATGTTGGCGCTGATCGAAGCGGAGCTGCACAAGGCGGCGATCCCCTATGTGCTGCTGACCGGCGACACGCGCGATCGCGATACGCCGGTGCAGCGCTTCCAGGCCGGCGAGGTACCGATCTTCCTGATCAGCCTGAAAGCCGGCGGCGTCGGCCTGAACCTGACTGCCGCCGACACGGTGATCCATTTCGACCCGTGGTGGAACCCGGCCGTCGAGAACCAGGCTACCGACCGCGCCCATCGCATCGGTCAGCAAAAACCGGTATTCGTCTACAAGCTGGTGGCGGCCGGCAGCATCGAGCAGCGGATTCTGGAGCTACAAGAGCGCAAGGCGGCACTTGCCGCCGGTGTGCTCAACGAAGATGGCGCCGATACGCCGAAGTTCGACGCCAGCGATCTGGCGGCGCTATTGGCGCCGCTGGATTAAGGCAGACAGCGCCAGCATCAGCTTTCGCCGCGATTGCCATTTGCTGCAGGAAACCGCCCCCGCCGCCACTCGCTCAAGCCACCTGGCTGATTTGCCGCAGCGCCTGCTCGAACACCTCGACCGGCTGGCCGCCCTGGATCAGATGGCGCTGGTTGATGATGATGGCCGGTACCGAGTTGATGCCATGACCTTGGTAAAGCGCTTCCTGGGCGCGCACCTCGCTGGCATAGGCATCGGACGCCAGCACCTTGGCCGCCGCCTCGACATCCAGGCCCACTTCCGCCGCCAGTTGCAGCAACACACCATGATCGGCCGGACTCTGACCATCGGTGAAATAGGCGCGGAACAGAGCCTGCTTCAACTCGATCTGCCGCCCCTCCAGCTGCGCCCAATGCAGCAGGCGATGCGCATCGAAGGTGTTGTAGATGCGGTCGCGCTGCTCAAGGTTGAAAGTAAAACCGACATCGGCGCCACGCTGGCGGATCATCTCGCGGGTCTGGCCGGCCTGCTCGGCGCTGACACCGTATTTTTCCAC
>NZ_JAYRLZ010000255.1:0-6024 GCF_041904975.1 Chitinimonas sp.
GTCTGCAGCAAAGAAACTGCGCCATACCGCTTGCTGGCCCCGTGCTGCCCGATCGAGATTGCTGCGATAGGCACCGAGCAGGTCTACCACTGCGCTATTGCTGGCCGATAGATGTTGGCGGGTACTGCCAAGCAGCCGCGCGTCCAGCCCGCGGGTCAGCATGACGAACAGGGCGGCAAAACCGAGAAAGAGCAGGGCAAGCACCACGGCATTGAGGCGAACGACGAGGGAGTGGTGGGGCTTTGTATGCATGAGCATTCTCCATTGAAGTTCCGATGCAGGAGCAGCAGGATGGCGCTTGGCACCCCCGGATCGCTTTCCCCGCAGCGTGCAAGACCATTGGTATTGATAGTACGAAGTGCTCGGGAAAACCCTATATATTCTTTCCGGTTGGCTAGGCGCTGTTGACGTTTTCCGATGAAACCCGATCCGCCGACAAAATGTCGACAGAGCTTGGTTGGCGCATCAGCGGGCGAGTCAGCGAGCGGCCAAAAACAACAAGGGCCCCGGTAAGCCCGGAGCCCTTGCTGATAGGTAAGGCATGCACAACCGAGAGGCGTGCAGCGTGCTGCCTAGTTAGCCAAAACGCTTGGCCACCACGCTCCAGTCCACCAACTTCCAGAATGCTTCCAGATAGTTGGGGCGGCTGTTGCGGTAGTCGATGTAGTAGGCGTGTTCCCATACATCGGCGGTGAGCAGGGCGGTATCGGCGGTGGTCAGCGGGGTTGCGGCGGCGCTGGTGTTGACGATATCGAGCGCGCCGTCAGCCTTTTTCACCAGCCAGGTCCAGCCCGAACCGAAGTTGCCGGCGGCGGCGGTATTGAATGCCTTCTTGAATTCGTCGAACGAGCCCCACTTGGCATCGATAGCAGCGGCCAGTGCGCCCGACGGGCCACGAGCTTCGCTGGCTGGATTGGGCGCAAAGCCAAGCCAGAAAAAGGTGTGGTTCCACACCTGGGCGGCGTTATTGAACAGGCCGCCAACCGGCGCCTTCTTTACGATCTCTTCCAGGCTGGCGTTTTCGTGCTCGGTGCCCTTGATCAGGTTGTTCAGATTGGTGATATAGGTCTGGTGATGCTTGCCGTAATGGTATTCCAGCGTTTCCTTGGACATATGCGGTGCCAGGGCGTCGAGGGCATAGGGCAGTTCGGGAAGCTTGTGTTCCATGATTTGGATTCTCCGTGGGTAAGGCGCCAGTACGGGCGTTGTGGAAAGCGGCTAGAGGATAGCGCGTGGGCCGCTTATCGCCAATAGTTGACCAAAATGCTTTGTTATTGTCGGGCGTGGATTCACGCCAGCTGGGCAGGGCAGGGGCGACTTGGGCTATCATGCGCCGATTCGTCTACCCTGTGCACACCATGACCTGGCTTGCTCTCGTCCTCGCGCTTTTGCTTGAACAAGTTCGCCCCATCGCCCGTGGGAATTTCCTTTATGCCGGCTATCGCGCGTTTGCCGAATCCATAGAACGAAACTTTAATGCCGGCCAATACCAGCATGGCGTGCTTGCCTGGGTTATTGCCGTGGCGGTGCCGACGGCCATTGCGATGCTGATCTGGGGTGGCTTGCATCTGGTTCACCCGCTTCTGTCATGGGTGTTCAGCGTGGCGGTGCTGTATATCACCATGGGTTTTCGCCAGTTCAGCCCTGCATTCACCGGCATTGCCGATGCTTTGAAGGAGGGCGACATCGTCGCCGCACGCAAGCTGCTGTCTGGCTGGACGCGCGAACCGGTGAGCCAGCTGAGCGAGAACGAAGTGGCACGCCTGGCGATCGAGCAAGGCCTGATCGGCGCTTTCCGCCATGTATTCGGGCCGCTGTTCTGGTTTGTGCTGCTGGGGCCGGCTGGTGCCGTTGCCTACCGCTCCGCCACCATCTTGCAGGTGAAATGGGGTGCACGCGATCTGCGGCGCGGCGAGCAGTTCGGCAGCTTTGCCGATCAGGCTGGCGATGTGCTGGACTGGCTGCCGATTCGCGCCACGGCGGCGACGTTTGCGGTGATGGGTGACTTCGAGGATGCAGTGTTTTGCTGGCGCCAGCAGGCTGAACGCTGGTCCTGTGCAGCCTACGGCATCTTGCTGGCCGCCGGTGCCGGGGCGATTGGCGTGCGTTTGGGCATGCCGCTGCATCAGGAGCATACGGTGCGTTTTCGCCCCGAGTTGGGCCTTGGTGAAGATGCCGACGCCAATATGCTGGCCAGCGCCGTTGGCCTGGTGTGGCGGGCGCTACTGTTCTGGCTGGCGATCATTTTGCTGGTGACGATCGTTGCCTGGATCGGCTGAGCTGGGCGATTTCGAAGAAATCGTAAAATTGTGTCAACCGATCCTCAACGCGCTGCGTTAATGCACTGGTCGGGTACGCAATCTGCAGTTTGCCAGCCCGAACGATGTACACACTTACCCCCTTATCGATAAAGGAATTAACATGAACAAGCTGCTCGTTGCTCTGATCGCCGGTGTTTTCGCTTCTGTTGCTTTCGCTGCTGACGCTCCTGCTGCTGAAGCCAAGCCTGCTGCTGAACAAAAGGCTGAAAAGCCAGCCAAGAAGCACCACAAGGCTAAGGCCAAGAAGGAAGAGAAGAAGGCTGAAGAGAAGAAGGCTGACGAAAAGAAGTAATCCACTTCTGATCGCGCTTCACAAAAAGGACGGGCTAGCCCGTCCTTTTTGCATTGGCGTTCGTTGTGTGCGCCACGCCCGTATTGTGCGGACTGGCAAGGGTATTGAGTGATTACGAGAGTATTGCGTATGCCTGCAATTCGCTTCACAGATGGCAATCCATTGCCGGTTGCCAATATCTTCTGCATTGGCCGCAATTTCGCTGCACATGCGGCGGAACTAAATAATCCGCTCGAGCCGGAGCCGCTGGTATTTATCAAGCCTACTTCGGCGATCCTGCAAGAAGGCCAGGCAATTGTTTTACCTGCATGGTCGACAGACATTCATCATGAATGCGAGCTGGTGCTGGCCATCGGCAAAGGTGGCAATGATATTTCCGCTGATGCAGCGCTCGATCATGTCGCCGGCTATGGCTTGGGGTTGGATCTGACCGCGCGGGATTTGCAAACACAGGCGAAGCAAAAGGGCCTGCCTTGGGCGTTGTCCAAGGGTTTTCCTGGTAGTGCCTGCCTTTCGCAATTCTTGCCGGCAAGCAAGCTGGTAGCGCCTTCCGCCAGTCAGTTCAGCCTCAAGGTAAACGGGGTGCAACGCCAGCAGGGCGACTGCCAACTGATGCTGCACACCCTGCCGCATATCATTGCTTATCTGTCATCGCGCTTTGGTTTGCAGTCTGGCGATCTGGTGTTTACCGGGACACCTGCCGGGGTTGCTGCATTGCATAGCGGCGATGTGCTTGAGTTGTCATTGAATGAGGGCCAGCTAGTCGCGCGGTTCTCGGTGGCATGATGCACGGCCGACGCCCATTCCGTATCCGTGTACAACCCCGCTGGGTCGATGAGTCTGAGCCGCCGCGCTATCGTCCGCCACGGCCCGGCATGCCGCAAAAGGCATTGGCTGTTTTCGGCATGGTGCTGTTCTGGATGCACTATCTGGGCTGGATGGGTGAGGGTGGGGAAGAAGGCCTGGAAGCCGGGTTCTGGCTGTTTGCCGTGCTGCAGCTGCCTTTGCTGTGGAGCTGGCTGCGCTATCAAAGAGGGCGTTGAATTCTTGCTGTAAGCCATCCGATCTGGCTGATGCGCCATGTGTTGCGCCAGCTATCGATACAATCGCGGCTTGGTGAGCAGCGGCCGATCAGGCAAGCTTTGCGCCCGTATTTCTGGCCACATGTTTTTCCGCAAACCCTCTCCTTGCCCGGATCATGACCAGCCGTCGGCTTGTCAGGGCGGTGCGCCAAAGGCCATAGCGATAGCGCATGCTAGGCGCCTTGCTCGGGTCTGCGCATTCTTAACTTTGCTGCCTGTACCAATCGAATCATGTTTTCCCGTTATCCCTTGTTTGTGACCGCCTGCCAGGTGTTGTTCCTGATGGCGCTATGGCTGTTGGCCGACCGCCTGGTCCGTGCCTGGGCTTTGCCGATTCCGGCTGGCGTGCTTGGTCTGGCGCTCTTGGCGGCGCTGCTGTTTTCGCGCCTGCTGCCGGTGGCGGCGGTGCAGCGCGGCGCTGATCGGCTGCTTGCCGACATGCTGCTGTTCTTCGTCCCGCCCTTGATGGCGATAGTCGATTCCGGCCCATTGCTCAGGCAATTGGGCTGGCGCCTGCTGCTGGTGCTACCTCTGGGCTGCATTCTGGTGATGGTGGGCACCGGGCTGATTGTGGACCGGGTGTTTCGCTATGAGCAGCGGCGCCATCAGGATGGTGAGCGCAGCGATGACGCATGATGACCTGCTGGCAGCGCTGTGCTTTGTGGCGACCTTGGCGGTGTATCTGCTGGCGCGGCGCCTGCATCTGCGCTTTCGGAAGTTCTGGTGTGCGCCGATTATCGTCACCCCCTTGTGCATGCTGGGCCTGCTGCTGCTCGCCGATATTCCCTACTCGATCTATTTTGCTGACACCCGCTGGTTGATGTGGCTGCTCGGGCCGACCACGGTGGCATTTGCCTTGCCGATTTACCAGCAAAGGCAGTTGATCCGGCGTTATCCCTTATCGCTGACCGTAGGCGTAGTGACCGGTGTCCTGCTCGGAGTCGGTAGCTCCTGGATTCTGGCGCGGCTATTCGTCTTGCCGCCCATGGTGGCGCATAGCCTGCTCACCCGATCCATCTCCACGCCGTTTGCCCTGACTGCGGCCAATGAGTTCGGCGGCAGTCGCGAGCTGGTGGTGTTGTTCGTCATGCTTACCGGCATTGTCGGCATGCTGGTCGGCGAGGTCTTGCTGGGCTGGCTGCGCGTACATTCGAGCATTGCCCGTGGTGCGTCGCTCGGGGCGGCAGCGCATGCGGTCGGCACCGCCAAGGCGCGCGAATTGGGGCAGGAAGAAGGGGCAGTATCCAGCCTGACCATGATGTTCGCCGGTATTGTCATGGTGCTGCTGGCGCCATGGCTGGCGCATTGGTTGGTTTGAGGTTTGCCCTCACGCTTGGCGGACAGGCCGCAGTTGTTCGCGTCGTAGCCCGCTGTGCGATGGTATCGCCTTGGCTCCACCTTTCGCGTCAAGGTGCAATCTGCCGGGCATGGTTATACAAAGCCCGGTTATCCGCCTGATCGTGGGTGCCGGTCAGCGATTGGACGGCAGACCCTTCCCGTCTGCACACATTGGCCACGACTGACCCGCATCTCCCGCTGCTTGCCGCCTGGCAGCAAGCCCTGTGCCATACTTTCCGCCGTGTGGCTGATTTATCCATTCCCTCGATGGATCCTGCTTCACGCTGAGGAGATATCCGGTGCCTGAATTTGCTGACCGACCGATCCCGCATGTCTGTGTCTGTGCAATGGCGCTATTGGTCAGCGCCTGCGGAGGTAGTGGAAACGCCAAGCCCGCAGAAACCCTGAATGTAAAGCCTGCCTGGCTTGGTGCCATCACGAAAACCACCTACGATGGCGTCGCTGACGATCTGCTGACTGCCGGCTTGGGAAAGACTGGTTTGGCGGGCGTAGCCCCCGCCTATGCCGACGCCAGCAAGCCCACTGCGGCCGAACTGCGCAAAGTGGCGATCTACACCAATTATCGCGCCCTGATCGATGCCACGGCGGCGGGCGGGTATGGACGCTTGTACGGACCCAATATCGACATCAATGGCGGTGATACGCTGGGTGAGGGCAAGATCGCCGGGGAAGAGTACATCGCCTATGCCGACGATGCCGGTGCTGCGCAGAATGTGACATTGATGGTGCAGATACCCGCCAGCTTCAACAAGACCAAACCCTGTGTGGTAACGGCGACATCAAGCGGTTCTCGCGGCGTGTATGGTGCCATCGGCACTGCGGGAGACTGGGGCCTCAAGCATGGCTGTGCGGTGGCATATGCCGACAAGGGGTCGGGTATTGGCTATCACGATCTTGGCAGTGACACGGTGAACCTGATCGACGGCACGCGTGCTTCGCGCAAAGCCGCCGGAACCAAGGCAAATTTTGC
>NZ_JAYRLZ010000256.1:0-6020 GCF_041904975.1 Chitinimonas sp.
ATTTCGCATCGAGCCAGATGCAGGACGCTGCGCGAGATATGCTGCGTTACAGGTAGCGCTTGCGGCTTGCAACGGTGCATTCGGCCGGCAGGATCAAAAGGCCGCAGGTTCTGCCACCAACCAGGCCATCCACTTCCTTGCGTGCCTTGGAAATGGCGAGAACGAAACAAAGGCAGACCACTTCATATGATCTGCCTTCGCAATTGCCGGTGCGGAACCGAGCAATGATTCGCGCTACTGAATCGTCGTCAACAACGTCAGCTTCTGGTTGCTGAGCATATCGCCAGCATCCTTGCCATAGCCGACGAAGATCTGGGCACCAAGCAGTGCTGAATTGACGCTGTCCGGCAAGCTGGCAATGGCAACTTCAATATTGCCCGCCGCGCTCGTGCTATATGCGGCAGGTATATCCGCTGGCGAGTAGGCTTCCCAGTTACTGCCACGGCGTACAAACACTGCGCCATTGAACACGGCGGCTATGTACACATTGACCGTCTGACCCGCATCTGCCGGCAATGGGGTAATGGTGGCGCTGTAACTGACCGCGCCATTGGCAGCAACGCGATGCGGAGCAAAGCCAACGGTGGCACTACCGCCACTGACGGCAGCATAGGCTTTGGCGGCATCAAGAATGCCATATCCCCAGCCATGGTTCGGATTCGCCGGTAGTGCCACACTGGCATTGAATGTCGGCAAATTGGTACTGAAGCTATTGCTCTGTACTTGGCCGAGCAGGGCTGTGCGCAGTTCGTCATAACGCAATGTCGGCTTTTTCTGCAGCAGTAGCGCTATGGCGCCCGCCACATGGGGTGTGGCCATGCTGGTTCCGTTCAAAGCAATATGCACACCGTCAGGATCTACCGCAGCCTGATCGCTTTTTTTGCTGTCTCCGGCCAGAGCCGCCATGATCATGGCACCAGGTGCGGTGATTTCTGGCTTCATGATCTGCGGGCATTTCACCAGATTCGAACAATCGCGGCGCGGCCCGCGGCTGCTGAACAAGGACAAGTCGCCTAAAGTGCCGACATCAGTGCGGCTGCTCGCGCCTGCCAGACTGGAAAAGCTGATCTTGGTGTTGTAAGACGCTACAGCCAGTACCTTGGTGGCGGTTGAAGTATCAGTGAGAATGCCGCCGGTCACCGCCTCGGTGAAATTGGTGAAGCTGCCGCCATTGGCGTCTTCGGCGCCGATCATGCTGAACTTGATCGGTGCCGCGAGCGTGGTCGCTTTCAGGGAAATGTTCCACTGTCCGGATGCCAGCGGCGATGTGCCTGCCGCCAGATTGATCAGGATCTGTCGATCATCATTGTTCGGGTTGATATCGCTATTGCTGATCACGATATTGCCGCAGCTGGTCTGAACATCAATCGGTGTTGCACCGGCTTTGGAGACACCACTGCTGCAACTGCCACCCGGCCCGCTGACCGTGACTTCGATGGCCGCCGTACCGGGATACCACATGTTCAGCCGGTAGGACTTGCTGGCGTCCGGCACCTGGTAATGCAAGTCAACCGTCTGACCGGCCGCCAGATCGCCCGTGGCGCGAATCTTGGCATCTCCCTCATTGCCGGCCGCGCCGACCAGGAAAAAACCGCTATCTACTGCATTCGATAGTGCCCGTTCGTAATTCGATGTACCGTCGCCGGGCCCGTTGGTGTAAGCCCCGAGACTCAGATTGACCACGGCCGGTTTGCCGGCAGCCTTGGCGACCGATTTGATATAGGCGACCGCATCGACGACGGCATTACTGGCCTGTACACCTGCGCCGATCGCATTGGCGGCAACGATATCGGCTTCGGGGGCCATGCCGATGTGGCGAAATGCCGCCTTGCCGTTGCCGGTGGCTTGGCCGTTGCCTGCTGCGATACCACCGACATGGGTGCCATGACCTCCGCTGGAGGGCTGGGTACAGGCAGTGCTACTGCCCTTGATTGCAGCGTTGAGCATGTCAGGGGTGCAAATGCCGCCATAGTCATAGCCGGCAGGCGGCGTGCCGGCAGCACCACTGGCGCGCATATCCCACAGCGACAGCAAGCGCGTCGTTCCATCTTGCTTGCGGAAGTCGAGATGCCGGAAATCGAGGCCGTCATCGACAATACCGATGATCACACCCTTGCCGGTCGCGCCGCTCCAGTTGAATGGCGAGCCGCTGCGCAGGGTGTCGGCCCGGGTTGCCGGAACGCTTGCATCGAGGCGCGGCTTGAGCGGTTGCGAAGCCTCGATGTAGATCACGCCGGGCAGCGCAGCAATCGCCGAAAGCTGCCGCAATGGCAGGCGCACGCTGGCTACATCGCCCAGCACGCTGCGCACGACCGCGCCTTTGGCCTGCACCGCGGCCAATGCATCGCCATCAAAGCGCAACAGACCATCCACCATGGCTTCACCGCCAAGGCGGCTGCGCGCGACCGATGCAGCAGGCATCAGTTTGTCGGTCAGGTGCGGGTGGGCTGCCAGCGCGGTGAGCGTGGCGTCCAATTTGGTGGCGGCTTGTGCGCCAGTTGCGGCAAGGGCCGCTGTCAGCAAAAAGGTGATGCGTTTTGAAAGCATGGACTTCCTCCAGGTTTCGCCAAGGCAGATGGATCTGCGCTCTGGTGGCGGAATTGACTAGACACGGTCGCCTTGCGGCCACCGGCTACCCAAGATAGTCCAAGGCACTCGTTTCTGCCGTTATTGGGTAAAACGGAAATTGGTTTGGCGATAGCGCTATGCAGGGACGTCTTCAAACCGATCGGGAGAAGTCCTTCATCGGTTCAAGCAGCTGATGGATCTGTCGACGGACTAATCCGGAAAAGGCTCATTAGCGCCGACATGTTTCAAATAATGGCTCAATGTTTGATGCGGCTGCAGGATGTAATGGCGCGCGTGCAAACTGTAAGCATTGATTCGATCAAGGCGAAATTGTCGATGAGTGTTGCGTAACTCGCACCATGCAACCAGAGTCCACCTGTCTCCCCAGAAAAACAGCCCGAGCGGAAAGACGCTGCGCGAACTGTTGATCCCGCTCTCATTGCAATAATGCAATTCAATGACCTGCTGCTTGGCGATTGCATCGCGCAATGGCCCGAGCAAGGTGAGCGGGTAATTGTGGTGATCCGGCACATACACCGGCAGGCTGGCCGGTTGGCGCAATTCATCCGGCAAGGCGGTGCGAATCTTGGCCAGTGCCAGTTCGGCTGCATGCGCCAGCGCCGGGTCGCCCCAGGCGCTGACCATGCGTGCACCTAATTTCAAGGCATCGAGCTCGGCGCGATCGAAGGCCAGCGGCGGCAGGTCGAGCTTGTGCCTGAGCACATAGCCGATGCCGGCTTCACCTTCGATCGGTACCCCGCTCAGCATCAGGTCGCGTACATCGCGGTAGACGGTCCGCTCCGACACCTGCAAGCGCTCGGCCAGCCAGCGCGCGGTGGTCAGCCGCCGCGCGCGTAGCAGCTGGACAATCTGGAATAAGCGATCGGCGCGGCGCATGGCTGCCTCAACGTGGCGTAACTTGCATATGGCCCATGATCAGGCAGCCGCTGGTGGCATATGCAGGCCGACATGATTGCCTTCGCTGTCGCGCATTACGGCGATATGCCCGATTTCCGGGCTCAGCAGCATTTTCGGCATGACCACGGCGCCGCCAGCTGCCGGCACGCGCGCCAAGGCGCCATCGATATCGGGGGTATAGAGGGTCGGCCGCGCAACGCGAAATAAACAGCCGTTTTTAACTTAACAATCTGAATTATAATGATTTTAGCTACAAAATCCGGGTCTCAAAATCCAGAGGCTGCAACTCTCGATCGAAGTCGAGCGTGTAATCCCCGAACCGGTTGACATGGGCCCTTCGGTACGGTGCAAGCCCCGCTAGCACCTCGGAGTTCAACTCCGCGCCATCACGCTTCATCTCTGTCAACACCTTGGTCATCTGGACCACGTTGTGCAGGATCAACATGTTCGCTACCAAATGGCTGTACTTGGTTAGCTTGCGTTGTTCATGCCGAATATTCTCGGCAATTACCCCTTCTCCACCAAAGAATACCCATTTGACGAAGTCGTTGAATTCCTCGCTCTTGTTGGTGGCGGCAGTGATTGTCTTACGCAGTTCGACATCGGAAATGTAGCGCAGCAGAAAAAGCGTCCGAATCGCCTTGCCTAGCTCACGGAACGCGGCGTACATCTTGTTCTTGCGGCTGAAGGTGCCTAGGCGGCGCAGGATCGTCGAGGCGGTAATCTTGCCGAGCTTGATCGATACCGCGACTCGCATCATGTCATGCATGTGGGTTTCAATCAGCTTCCAATCGATGCTCTCACCGAACAGGCTGTCGATATTCTTGTATTTGACCCCAGTCTCCGGTCGAAAGAAGGTCAAATCCTTGACGTTACGGATGCGCGGCATCAACTTGATGCCCAAAAGGTACGACAGGGCGAAAATCGGATAGCTCTGCGCCTGGGTATCGCCGTGAACTGTGTCTGGCTTGATATCAGACTCGTTGGCCATGAGGCCATCGAGGATGTACACGCCTTCGTGCACACCACAGGGAATGAAGCGGCTGAACAGCGCAATATACTTGTCCGATACGTGGTAATAGCCAATGCCGCCGTAGCCACCATAGCGAATGTGGTATTCGGACACCAGGTTCTGCTCGTAGACGCTCCACTTGGTACCGTCAGCCGAGGCCGACTTGCCGGTTCCCCAGTAGCTCGGTAGGTCAAACTTGTTGTAGGCGTTGATTACCTGGACGATGGCTTTGTCCAGCAGCTCTTCGGTCACGTACTTGAGGTTGAGCCATGCTACCTGCTTGCGAGTGAAGCTCTTGATCGATCGTGCCGTTTGCGTCGGACCCAGGTTGCACCCGTAGCAGAACAACGTGGTCACGAAACGCATCATCGGGTCCTCCACTCTGCTCTCAGTGCCGGCCAACGGCCGGAAGTGCTCGTGAAGGTTGAGCCAGCGCGTGGTATCGATCAGCACATCGACAATGCTGATGGTTTGCAGCGCATCGGTGATAGCCTGATCCAGCACCTTGATCGCCGTTGTGACTTCCGGCCGTTGCATGCGCTTCAAAATAAGGCGGCCATCGACGATGTCTGCGTGTGCGTTTTCTGGAAATCCTTTGTCCGTCTCGTCGGCCAACGTAGTGAGTGCGAGCTTGAGGCCTTCGGTGAAGGCGCCCGGGCTGGTTTCCACGCCGGTGACTTCACCGTATTCCGCCAGCTCTTGCTCGAAGGTATCGTTGTCTACCAACTGTTCGCGATGGTCGTCATAGCGCTCACTGTCCTGGATGCATAGGTCACCCGAGCGCAGTTCGTCCTTGATCTGGTGGAGGATCGCCAGTTCAAGGTACTTCCTGTCCACTTCTACGACTGGACCGGTTGCGGGCTTGATCAGGACCAGTTTGCGCCAGTTTCCGGTCAACCAGTCTAGATCTTTGTCCAAGGTGAGCTGTAACGTCTTGAGCTCGACCTTGGCCATACGAGTTGAGCGTAGCGAGAGCAGGCTGGCAATCAGTCGTTCCATCGACGTATCCTGGCTAGTCGAACGCAGCGACATAATTTCCAGACAATTGAACAATAGCGGCCGCACATTCTGGTATGGCTGCAACATGAATGGCAGATGGTTCCGACCAGCGAAGGCCATATGCTCTTCGCATTCGGCCAACAACGCATCGGGATCGGCAATGAGCGTGTTCCCGATCGCGTCGACCCGCTCGGTATCGGTGCCATTCAAGCGATAAGCGTCGAGTATTTCTTTGAGCTGGCCGATGAGCATGTCGGCTCGCTTGGTATGCTCCAGCTGGTAGGCAATTAGCTTCTGCTGCGCCAGGTTCTCCATGTTTTGCATCAGGCGAATGAAGAGATCCGCCGCATCGTCGAGGGTGCGGCTGTATTGCGCGCGCACAAAAATGACAGCGAGTGCATAGCGCTTAGTGGGCTTCAGTTGGCTGGCCTCGCTGGCATTCAGTGCCAGGGCCATATAGCGGAAGAAGCGCAGCTTCGGCACCGGAATAGGTACTAGAGGAAATTGCTGGGCAAGGTGTTTA
>NZ_JAYRLZ010000257.1:0-5992 GCF_041904975.1 Chitinimonas sp.
CGTTTCAGCGCCAGACTGGTGGCGGCCTGCTCGGTCAGCGTTTCATCGGCAATATCGGCGCGCTGCTTGTTGGCCTCGCGGGTGTGCTTTTCGATCGCGGCCAGCCGCGTTTCCAGCCGCGTGTTGATCTCGCGCAGGGCCTTTACCTCGGCCACCAGGGCGGTGCTGGATTCGCGGCCGTACTGCGACCAGTCAACCACCATCGGCGCCGCCAGTCTGGCTTCCAGCCGTGCATTGTCGGCGGCCGGGATAATCCGCTCCCCTTGGTGCACCAGCGCAAGCATGTCCGAGGGCACACGATTGGTGCCCACATCAAAGCCGGGGATCTTGTTGGCGCGGGCAAAACTGGCTACATCGGCGGCGCTGGTCGGGCTGGCCGGGTGTGCGGTGTTCCACATCTGCGCCAGCTCGCTGGCGCTATAGCCTTGGGCGCCGCCTTGCTTGATCGCGCCGATCAAGTCGCCAGATTCAGCTCGGCCCAGCAGGCCAACATCAAGCCGCGGCCCGCTGGTGGTGGTTGGCGCACTGGGCGCGGCGGTCGGTTGCGGCGGGCGATTCCCCCATGCCTGGGCGATCTCTTTTGCCAGCGCAGACGGCAGGCCGAGAATCGACGTATTCACCGTATCCATGCTGCCGCCCAGGTTTTTCAGCGCCTCGTACTGTTCAATGCCCTTCTGCACCTGTGCATCCACCTGCGCTTTGATTTGCGCCTCGTAGGTGGCCGTTGCCTGCTTCAGGCCGCGCAGTTCGTCCAGCGTCGCCTTGGCCGATGCATTCAGCCCGCGCAATTCACTGGTCTGGCGTTGTGCATCGGTCTGCAGATCTGTCACCAGCGCATTACCGCTTTGCTGCACCTCGTTATAAAAGTCGGTGTAGCCCTTGCCGCTGGCGTGGTAATCCTGGGTGAGCTTGAGTGCGGCCTCGGTCACACTCTGCAGCTTACCTTGCGCCACCGTATCGCCGGCAGCCGCAGCGGCGCGGGTCTTGCGGTAGTCGGCCTGGGCGGCAGCCAGCTTGGCTTCCATGCTCAATGGCGACAGGTCGCTATACGTCAGGCTGGTCAGGTAGTCGCGTAGCTGGCGGGCAAAGTCGAGTTGCTTCTGCGCCGCCTGGCCGGCCTTGTCGGCGGCCTGCTTTTGCGCGTCATAGCGCTGCATATCCAAATCAAACAGCGCTTTCGCGGCGTTGCTCAGCTCGTCGGTACCGGCGCCAGCCTGGTACAAGTCCGACAGATTGCGCTTGGCCTGGCTGATCTGCTGGTTCAGGTAGTCCGCCTGATCGAGTTCGCCGGTATCGATTTGCACCTTGGCCATGCCGGCATCGATCGCCGACATAAAGCCGCGCACCGTTTGCAGGTTGGCAAAGCTCTGCTTGAGCTTTTCTAGGGTGTCGTCGAACTGTGCCGCAGCAATCTGCATCTGCCGCCATTGGTCCAGCAGTTCGATATTCTTGCCGGTAGCCGCGTTCAGCGCCTGCAGTGATTTGTATTGCTGCTGATACTGCTGATCAATGTCGTACAGCTGTCCAGCCAGCGGCGACAGGCCAAAACGGTCGATAGACTGGCCAATGCCGTCGATGATCTGCGAGACTTTCTCGGCACGCTGCGCCTCAAGCTGTGCCAGCTGCGCCTGCTTGAGCTCGCCCAGTTTCTTGCGGGCAGTTTCAACGTCGCCGGTGTATTCGCTCAGGCCGTCGATGCCGTCCTGATAGGCGCGGTTGATCTGCTTGAGTTGGCGGGCATAGTCATCAGCCGCGTTCAGGTCTTCCAGCTGCCGATTCAAGTCCTTGATGTAGTCCTTGGCGTCCTTTTTCTGATCACCAGAACCCGACCCACCGGCATCACCGCTGCCGCTGCCGGTACCGGAATTTTTGGTAGGCCAGCGACTGAAGTTAGTGCTAGCGACGCCGCCGATCATCGATGCCGCTTTGCCCACCTTGGCCAGCAAGTCCTGAAAGCCCTTGTCATTGAACAAGGCCTCGAATACGGCGGCCGTGTCCTGCGCTTTTTTCACCATGGCATCGATGGATGCCTCGCTGATCGCATCAGTAATCGTGGTGCCCGCCATGACCGATTTCACAATCGGGTCCACAATCCCTTCGGTGAAAATCGAAGCCAGCTGCGATGCCGCAGAATCCAGCAGGGCATTGTTCACACTGCCCACCAGGGCGGCAGAAAAGTCGTCACCGGCTTGCTTGGCATCCGGGTTGCTGGCTGCCTGCAAAATGCCCGATTTGATGGTGTCAAAGCCCAGGCCCAGCGTGGTGGCGGTTTCAGCCATCTGCTGTTTCTGCTTCTTCAGCGAATCGAGATAGGCCCGCTCGGCCGGCGCCAGGGCGATCAGGGTGGCGTAACGCTTGCGGTCGCTTTCGTTCTCCAGCTTTTGCGACTCCACCAGCTTTTTGAAGTCAGCTTCGTTCTGCGGCATCTGAACGCCAAGGTCGGTAAATGCCTTATTCAGTGCCGCCGTACTCTGCGCGGTGCGCTCGGCCTCGGTGTAAAAGCCGCTCACATAGGCATTCAGGCCGGCATTGAACTTATCCAGGCCCCCAAACAAGTCCACCAGGCCCTTTTCTGCCTCATAGCTCAGCCCGGCAAACTGCCCGAAGGTCTGGCCCAGCTGGGTAAACAGGTCGATGGTCTGCTTGATGGTCTCAGCCGTCTGCAGCACGTTATCGATCGCGGCCTGATCAAAGTGCGACACATCGCCGACGCTCTTCAGGTATTTGCCCACCTCGCCCGGCAGGTCGGCGGCCTGCAGGGCCTGCACCGTTGCCTGTTTGAGATCGAGGCTGAACGCCTCCAGGGCCGCCTTGCTGTCCAGACTGGTGGCCTTGCTGGGGTCGTACAGGGTGCCGTGGTAATTGCTGCGACCACCACCCAGCCCCAGATCGCCAAACGTGGCGCCGGTCGACAGGGTGCCGCCGGCATACACACCGCCCCGGCCGCGATCGCTCGATTCCAAACCGGCCTGAAAGCCGGTCACTTTGGCGGTAGAGCCATAGTGCGCCAGCGCCTGGTTAATGCCCGATATAGTCCCGTCCACCGCGCGGGTTACCGAGTCGCCGGCGATCTGCCCGCCGCTAGGGCCTTGAATGAACTGGGTGCTACTGGTCGAGTAATTGCCGTTTGGCGTGGTGCCGTAGCCGTATTGGCCACCCTGCCGGGTCTCGCCCTTGGTTACGCTGCTGACAATGGCGTATAGCGCTGCAGCGGCAGCAATCCATGGCATGGCCGCGCCCAGCACTTGGCCGGCGCCCACTGAGCCAAATGCACCATAGGTCTGCGCTACGCCAGTCATACCGTATTGCAAGCCGTAGCCGAATGATTCCAGCCCGGCGAATCCGATGCTGGAACCGAGCGAAGCCACCCCGCCACCAATGCCGCCCAGGCTACCCAGGGCAGACAAGCCACTGGCGCCGGCGGCGCCGGTCGATGCGGCGGCGCTGCTGCCGGCAATGCCGGCGCCAATGCTGCCCAGGGTACCGGCCACAGACGTGAGCACCGGCTGTAGCGCAATACGAATTACCTGGTGCTTGAGCCAGTCAAAGGCTTGCGAACCCAAGTCGCGAAAACCCTTCCATCCACGCGCCGCGCCATCGATCAGCTTGTTGTAAATGGTCTTGGCCATATCATTGGCCGGCTTGGCTTGCTGGTTGGCATACCACTGCTGAAAGTCACCCTCTAGCCGCTTGCGTTCTTCACTACCTTCGGCGGCCAGGTCAATGCGCTTGCGCCAGGTGTCGGCCTCGATTTCCAGCAGGGCGCGAGCCCTTTTTTCCTCCTCAATAATCGAATCCGCAGCAAAGCGGCGGTTGGCCACTTCCAGCTCATTGGCGCCTTGCAGAGCGAGCTTTCTGCGCATCAGCGCATCGACAACCAGGCCATGAACGCGCGCCTCCTCCTTCAAGTCATCAATCTCTTTCTGGGTTCGCTTGCGCCCCTTTTCATCGGTCAGTTCCCGGTTCAGATCGGTCTCGATCTTCAACTGTGCTGAGGCCAACTCGCGTTCCTGCGAGGTTTTGCCAATCAGGTCAATTTCCTGTTTCAGCCCGTCAACCTGGGCGCGGTGCGCTGCCTTGGTTTCTTCCAGTTTCTTGGCATAGGCCACCGTGGCTTTACCGGCATCGGTTTCGGTTTCCACCAGCTTGCGCACCGCCTCGGCATATTCAGCCGTCGTCATCTTGCCGGCCTTCAGCCCTGCCTTGAGTGCGTCCAGGTCATTGTTGAATCGCACATTGACGCCGTTGAGCCGGTTCAGAATATCGGCCAGCGCCTCGTTTTCCTTGCCGGCCGCCTTGGCCGCCTTGCCGTGGTCGCTGTATTTCGCGGCAATCAGATCCAGATTCTTCGCGTAGGTCTGCTGCGTGATGGCGCCAACGTCCAGCCAGCGTTTCTGCTGGGCGATGTCGTCATCCATCATCTGTTTCTTGCTGCGGTGGGCCTTGGCCCACTTGGCGGCTTCTTCCTCGGCAGCCTGGGTGACTGGGCTTTTGTAGTTCGACTTACCGGCGCGATTCAGCAGCCTTTGTATGTCGTCATAGGCTTCCGCAGCCGTGTACTTGGCTTTCTCGGCGGCTGCTGCGGTACGGCGCAGCTGGTCGGCCTGCTCTCGGCTGGCCATGGTGTAGTCATTCACCGCGATCGTGCCTTTGCCGACAACCGGGATATATTCCAGCCAGCCCCGGTTGGCATCGATCAGCACTGATTGCACTTCCAGTACGCCATGAGCCAACTGGCTGAAGGCACCGGCCCCCTCTTCCTTGGCCCGCCTCGCCCCGGTGCCGAAGGTCTCTACGGCGGCAGTGAGACCCTTCACGTACTCCACTGCCAGCTCACCGGCCCCGCCTTCGGCCGATCGTTGCTGAAGCTCCACCCAGGCATTGTGCAAGCGGTTTACTGCCGCCTGCGCCATACCGGCCGCCTCGGCTGACGCATCACCCATTTCGCGGCGCATCTGCGCGGCAAACTTGGGCAAGAAATCATCTGATATCACCTCGCCCTGCTCCAGCATCTTGCCAAGCTCTGCGGTAGATACGCCCATGGCACGCGCCGCCATCTGGAATGCACCCGGCAGCCGCTCGCTCAGTTGACCGCGCAGTTCTTCGCTTTGCACCGTGCCCTTGCTCATCATCTGGCTGATGGCCAGCAAGGCGCCGCTGGACTCTTCGGCCGATAGGTGCATGGTGGTAGACGCCATGCCGATGGCCTCGAAGATATCCCGCGTTTTTTGGCCCTGCAGGCTGGTGCCGTGGGCTGCGGCGGCCAGTTTCATATAACTGTTGGCGGTGCTGGTGAACTCCATCCCAAGCCGGTTGGCGGTTTCTTTCAGATATTCCAGATCCTTGCCGGCGGCGACCGTGCTGCCATCATTGGCAAACTTCAGGCCGGTGCGCAGCTTGTCGATCTGGATCTGTGCATCCAGCGCACTCTTGCCCATGCCGGCCAAGGTCGCCACCACGGCACTGCCGGCCACGGCGGCGCCGGCGGCTTGCAAGGCCTGCATACCCGTTGCCAGACCGTTCAGCGCTTCGCCGGCACGGCCTGCAACCGGAATCAAGCGGGCCTGCGCCGCTTCTTCGGCGCGCAGCTTGGCAATCAGCTCGGTCGCGGCGTCGGCCACACCGAGCTTGCTGGCGCGCAGCATCAGCATCTCGCTCTTGGTCTTGCCAATGGCACTGACCTGGTCGCGCAGGCTCTCGATGAATTTCTCACCCTCGCTGGCGGTCTTCTTCGACGCTGCGCCCAGCTGATCCAGCGCACCGGTAGCCAGCTTCATCTCGCCGACAAAGCCGCTACCGTCCGCCTTCAGCCGAATCCCGACAGTGATGTCATTGCCGCTCATGGTCACCGATCATTCAAAACACGGAGCGCGGCGCGCTCCATCTGCTGCAAGTCCTGCAATAACGCTCTGCGGCGCTGGGTTTGGTCGACCATCTCCCGCAGATAGCAAATCACCCGGTCAATCGGCAGGCATTCCCACAGCAGCGCACC
>NZ_JAYRLZ010000258.1:0-5980 GCF_041904975.1 Chitinimonas sp.
CCGGTGCGCATCAACACTTCTGGCTGCTCATCCAGTGCCCGGCGCAGCTTCAGGCGGGTGGCCGGGTCGGTGCCGGCGAATTCGCTGGTCAAGGCTTCCCACTTTGCTGCCGCCGCGCGCGCTTCAGCACTATCTGCGCTGATGCCTTCGTTCATCAACTGCCGCACGTGTGCGATCAGCGGCAGCCAACCTCCCGGATTCTTGCCATAGTGCTGGCGCATCCGCGCCATCTCGGCTTCATCCAGATAGCGTGCGTAAATCGCCAGGCGCTTTGCCGCCAGCGCGCCAGTAATGTAATTGAGCATGGCCGGGTCGATGCCGGTTTGCGCCTGCATGCTGCTTTCCTGCCGCATCATCTGCGCCGATTTCACCAGCAGGTTCGGATTGCTGCCGGTGAACTGGTGCACCAGATCGCTCCAGCGGCTGGCCGCATCCTGCACGGCTGCGTCCTCGACCGGCGTATTGGCGGCCATCAGCTGCCTGACCTCGGCAATCAGCGCCGGCCAGCTTTGCTGCGCCGCCATTACCTTGGGGTCGTCCTTGTGCTGCTGCAGCTCGGCAAGTTCGGCTTCGTTGAAGTATTTCTCGTACACGGTGATCAGCTCCACGGTCGTCAACCATTCGGCAAGATCCGGTTCATCGCCCTGCTGCAGGCGGCTTTGCAGCCATGCCAGGCGACTGCGCAAGGCCTGCGCCTCGGCAATCTGCGCATCGAGCGCCTGCATCTGACGCGCCACCAGGGCTGGCAGGGCCGAACCATCACTGGCCAGCGAGGCCCCGATATCGTTCAGCGATAGGCCGAGCTGACGCAGCGCGACAATGCGATACAGGCGCGCCACATCATCGCGGTTGTACAGCCGGTAACCAGCATCGGAGCGGGCAGAAGGCGCCAAGAGGCCAAGATCGTCATAGTGGTGCAGGGTGCGCACCGTCAGGCCAACGCGTTTGGCCAGTTCACCGATTTTCAGCAGCATGATCGCCTTCCTCCTGCCCGCACTTTCCACCCTCACCCAGCGTTAGGGTCAAGCCTTGCCATGCAGTGCATGAATCTAACCGGGCGCAGCAGCACGAATCCGCTTGGCAAACTCATCAGCCAGCGCGTTGGGTACCGGGATGGTCAGATGGTACTGGGCGATCTTCCACTGGCCCGCCACCTTGCGCAGCACGCCGCTGCCGCGACAGCGGCCAAGGCTTGCGTTGTCGAGCAGCTCGTCGAACCAGGCATGGCTGCCATCGGGCGCCAGGCTGATATGGCGCTCCACCTTGGTATAGGTCCAGCCACGGCCTTTATCGAAATGCGGGCGGGCATAGGCCTGAAATTGTGGCACGGTCCAGCGCTCGCTGGCGTCGGTGCCGATGAACACGCCATCATCGGTGAATTGCGCAAAATAGTCATCGAACTGCGCCTTGCTGGCCGCCGCGTGAAAACGGTCGAGCACCGCGCTGACTGCCGCATCCTCGCCAGCCTCTGCCACCGGCAATGCCAGGCACAGGCAGAGCAGAAAAAATCGATAAAGCTGTTTCATCGCCATCTCCAGAGAACGGGCCGCCATTGTGGCGCGCTTCTCGCGGCAGGCGCAGCGCTTTTTCCCGCCAAGGCACCCGATCAGTCCGCCGATCGTCAATCACGCAAAACAACCTGGCCGCCTATCGTTCCGGCACGCCAGGCAAATTGACACGACCGCATAGAACGGCGAACCTGTCGCCCCCCAATATTTGCCAAAGCACCGTCATGAAGATCACCAAAGACACCGCCGTCACCCTGCGCATGAAGGTCAGCGACCTTAGCGGCCAGGTGTACGACGACGGCAAGCAGCCGCATGCCTACTTGCACGGCGGCTATGACAATCTGTTCCAGAAGCTGGAAGACGCACTGGAAGGCCAGGAAGCCGGTTTCCACACCACCATCGAACTGAGCGCAGAAGACGCCTTCGGCCAGCGCGACGAGGCGCTGGTCACCAGCATGGCCAAGGCCGACTTCCCCCCAGGCATCAAGGTCGGCGGCCAGATCCAGCGCCCCGGCCCGGATGGCGAACCGCGCTACTACTTCGTTACCAAGATCAAGGGCCAGCAGGTATTGCTCGATGGCAATCACCCGCTGTGCGGCAAGGCGATGCGCTTTGCCCTGCAGGTGCTCGACGTGCGCGCGGCGACTGCCGAAGAAATCGCCCACCAGCATGTACATGGCGAACACGGCCATCATCATTGACACCAAGTAGGAACTGAACAAATCGCGTTTTCAACCCGCATCGCTGGCCCCGCGTAATCCTGGCCTTAGGCGACAGCGGGTAAATTGTTGATTCCTTGCTGTTCTATTCCATCTCCCCCGCCTGCATCGCATGAAAAAACGCCCGGATATATCTGTTCGGGCGTTTTTCCTTGCACGTTTGAATCCGCAGTGCAAACCGATCCATGCGTGGCTCATGGTGCCAAGTCAACGGCCTGCCACATCGCCGCTGACCTCGCCCAGCCGCTCCACCACAAAGTCGATGAAGGCCGATACCGCCGCAGGCAGATGTCGGCGGCTCGGGTAGAGAACGCTCAGGCCATGGCTCATCTGCTGATATTGCGGCAGCACCGTCACCAGCCGTTCGGCCTGAATGTCGGGCAACACCATCATATGCGGCAGCAGCGCGATGCCAAGGCCAGCCACCGCCGCCTTGCGCAAGGCCTGCGCGGTGTTGGCCTTGAAGCGGCCGCTAACCTGGACCTCCTCCGCACCCTGCGGGCCATGCAGGCGCCAGCGGGCGCGGCCGCCCGGCTGAGCTGGCGCAAGGCAGTCGTACTGGCCCAGGTCCGCCAGCGTTGCCGGTACGCCGTGCTCGGCAAGATAGGCGGGGCTGGCTACCAGATTGTCACCCAGCGTCCGGACCAGCTGGCGGCCGACATAGCCCGAGTCAGGCAAAGGGCCGCCACGAAATGCGATGTCGATTTGTTCGGCGATCAAGTCGGCCCGCGCATCGCTGAGTACAAACTCGAGCTGTACCCGCGGATACGCCTGCAAGAAGTACGTAATCCACTCCATCGGGAAGAAGTCGAAAATATCGGCCGGCGCCGCAACGCGCACCCGGCCGCTCGGCTCGCGACTGCCCAGCATCAGCGCCTGACCGGCTTCGATCAACCCATCGATCCCGCCTGCGCAGCGCTCATGAAAGTCCTGCCCGGCAGGTGTCAGCGACAGCTTGCGGGTGGAGCGTTGCAGCAGCCGCGTACCGAGGCGGGCTTCGAGCTGCTGTATGCGCCGGCTCACCGTATTGGGCGGCATTCCGGCATGCCGCGCCGCTTCGGCAAAGCTGCCGCAGCGCACTACCTGCACAAACAAGGCGATGTCATTCAGGTCGAACATCTTGCCATTACTTCCAGAAATGGATGAGTGCATGCTGATTCTACCGTCTAATCAAGCAATACCAATGGGCCTATTCTGCCAAGCCTAGGGGCCAGGAGCCCTGCGACGCTGACCAAACACATTCAAGGACCCCATGTCATGGCTATTTCCGCCCGCACATCCACTTCTACGCCCCTCGCGTCGACCATGCAGCGCCGCATCGTCTGGGGCATACGCATCGTTCTGGCGCTGGCCTTCGGTGCGGCCGGCTACGCCAAGCTCGCCGACGTGCCGCAAATGATCCAGATTTTCGAATCCATCGGCTTTGGCCAATGGTTTCGCTATGTCACGGGCGCCGTAGAAGTGGCGGGCGCAGCACTGCTGCTGGTACCCGCTGCGGGCTTTATCGGCGGCCTGGTGCTGACCGCCACCATGGTGGGCGCGGTCGCGACCCATCTGCTGCTGATTGGCGGTTCGCCCATTCCCGCCCTGGTGCTGGGCCTGTTGTCGGCCTTCGTGACCTGGCGGCAGCGACCCATGTCAGAAATTCCGGCACCGCGCTGACCCGCGTCCAGGCTTGTTGAGCATCACCGGCATGCGCTCGCGATACGCAATGCCGCCAAAACATCGGTGGCGTCGTTCGTGCTGGCCGGCTATTCCACCCAGGATGTCGGCGCGGCACTGAGTCGCGAGGGTGTGGCAGTACGCTCCGGCCACCACTGCGCCCAACCGATCCTGCGTCGCTTCGGTCTGGAAGCAACGGTGCGGCCATCATTGGCGTTCTACAACACGTGTGAAGACGTCGATGTCATGCTTGGGGTGGTACAGCGGCTGGCGCGGCAGCGTAGTTAAGCGCGCTGTCTCCCCTGTTGGTATGTGCGCCCGGACTTCTGTCCGGGCGCTTTTTATTTTGGCAGCCGAAATGCCGACAACCGGGGCCAAGCCCGGATTCGCCGTAGTGGGGCTGATGGCCAAGAGACAAGAAGGCCCGGGTATTTGCCCGGGCCTCTTGCGCGCTCTACCGCATCAAGTCCGCCAGTGGCAATCAGGCGCCCGCCAAGGCCTGCTGCAGGTCGGTGCGCAGATCATCGATATGTTCGATGCCGATCGACAGCCGCACTGTTTCTTCCGATACGCCGGCGCGGGCCAGCTCTTCTGGTGATAGCTGGCGGTGGGTGGTCGACGCCGGGTGGGTAGCGAGTGAGCGCACGTCACCGATATTGACCAGGCGCAGAAACAGCTTGAGACCATCGAGGAAGCGCTCGCCGGCGGCGCGGCCGCCGGCTATGCCGAAGGTCAGCACGCCGGAAGCCTTGCCGCTCAGGTATTTTTTGGCCAGGGCATGATCAGGGTGGTTTTCCAGACCGGCGTAGTTCACCCATTTCACCTTGGGGTGCTGGCTCAGATATTGGGCCACCGCCAGCGCATTGCTATTGATGCGGTCAAGCCGCAGCGCCAGCGTTTCGATGCCCTGCAGGATCAGGAAGGCGTTGAACGGCGAGATGGCCGCGCCGGTATTGCGCAGCGGCACCACCCGCGCCCGGCCGATATAGGCGGCCGGGCCCAGTGCCTCGGTGTAGACCACGCCGTGATAGCTCACATCCGGCTCGTTCAGCCGCTTGAAGCGAGCCTTGTGTTCGGCCCAGGGAAACTTGCCGGAATCGATGATGGCGCCGCCCACGCTGGTGCCATGGCCGCCCAGATACTTGGTGAGCGAGTGCACCACGATATCGGCGCCATGCTCGATCGGCCGGCTCAGATAGGGCGACGGTACGGTGTTGTCGACAATCAGCGGCACGCCATGGCGATGGGCGATCTCGGCGATGGCGGCAATATCGGTGACATTGCCGGCCGGGTTGCCCAGCGATTCCACAAACACCGCCTTAGTGCGCTCATCAAATAGCGCCTCGAAACTGCCAGGGTCGCGATGGTCGGCAAAGCGGGTGGTAATGCCGAATTGCGGCAGGGTGTGGGCAAACAGATTGTAGGTGCCGCCATACAGCGCGGTGCTGCTGATGATATTGTCGCCCGCCTCGGCAATGGTCTGGATGGCATAGGTGACTGCCGCCTGGCCCGATGCCAGCGCCAGCGCGGCGATGCCGCCTTCCAGCGCCGCCAGCCGCTGTTCCAGAATCTCTTGGGTGGGGTTATTGATGCGGGTGTAGATATGGCCCGCCACCTTCAGGTCGAACAGGTCTGCGCCGTGCTGGGCGCTATCAAAGGCGTAGGCCACCGTCTGGTAGATCGGCGGCGCCACCGCCCGGGTGGTCGGGTCCGGCGAGTAGCCGGCATGAACGGACAGCGTCTCGAACTTCCATGGTGTGCTCATCTACTGATCCTGTATCGACGGTGGTGGGAAATGCCGGGAACTGCCGCCAGACAGGCAATTTCGGCGTTGCGGCCACATTGTTGGCCGACCCTCTTCATAACTACAAATACTTTTGCACTCGTTATTTATATCCATTTCAAATATCTACAAATCGCTTGAAGCGCTGGCACAGGCTAGCCCGCCATAGAGCCGACACGCCCTGGCGTAGGGCTGGGCTGGCCCTGCCATCACCAAGACGCGCTACACACGCGACCGGCGCGCAGCTAGCGAGTCGAGTCTCTTGTCGCGCCAGCCATTCGCCTTCCGATAATTGCCAGACCGACTCG
>NZ_JAYRLZ010000259.1:0-5958 GCF_041904975.1 Chitinimonas sp.
CAGGAGACAGGCGTGATATCAATCGAAAACCTGCTGCACGAACGCTTTCCGACATTTGCCGAAAAAACCCGCGCTGCTGCGTAAACCGGTGGTGGCCACCCTGGCTCATCTGCTGCGCGAAACGCGTCTGAACCAGCTGCTGCAGTACAGCGACGGTGCGACAGGCCTCGCCTTCAATGACCGCTTGCTCGACTTTCTTGAAGTCACTTATCACGCCAGCGGCATGGAACACATTCCAGCCAGCGGCCCGGTGGTGATCGTTGCCAACCATCCGCTCGGTGCGCTCGATGGCGCGGCGCTGATCCAGTTGGTCAGCCGGGTGCGGCGCGATGTGCGCATGGTGGTCAGCGATGTGCTGCTGCAATTTCAGCCGGCCCGCGACATATTGCTGCCGGTCGATAATCTGAGTGGCCGCAGCAACCAGCGCAATGTCAGCGCCATCGATGCGGCGCTGGCGCGTGGCGAAGCGGTATTGTTTTTCCCCAGTGGCGAAGTATCGCGCGCTAGTCCGCAAGGCATACGCGACGGCATCTGGCGCACCGGCTTTTTGCGGGTGGCCGAGCGCGCCCGCGCACCTATCCTGCCGGTGCATATGGGTGGCCGCAATTCGCTGAGCTTTTACGCCTGGTCGATGCTGTACAAGCCCGCCGCCATGTTGCTGCTGGCCAAGGAGGCATTCGGTAATCGCGCCATCCATTTACCGATCCAGATTGGCGCCATCTTGCCCTGGGAAGAAATTTCCCAGCGCCAGCTGAGCCTGCCCGAAGCGGCGGCGCAGCTGCGCGAGCATGTCTACAACCTTGCCCCGCGCCGGCAGGCACGCTGGCGCTATCGCGCTGCCTGAGCATACTTCGCGCCACGGCATGACGACGATGCGGCGAGTGTAATCGGCAGCCCAGGCCGATCAAGCAAAAAGGGGCGCCACCCTGCCCGGTGGCGCCCCTTGCTACAACCCGGTTTTCAAGCCATTGCGTAGCGCGGCTGCGGTGCCGATGGCACCCGGATGCCTAGCATGACGATCCGTACAACGATTTCCTGCTCACCGCGACCGAGTCGACCGGCGATATGGCCGAGGTCATCGCCTTGCTGAATGCTGCGCTTGAGTAGCTGGTCTTCCATTGCACTCCAGCCCTTGATCTTCGCCATGTCGCCCCCTCGAAAGGATATTCGAAACAACCCGGCGGAGCCTACCTAGCCTTGGCGAGCTTGTGCTTGGCAGTAATGCCGAACCGGGGGCGGATGGCAAAAGTTGCGTAGGTTCAGATGGTGTTGGCCGCCAGTGCCGGACGTGCGCTCGCGCTGTCGGCCTGCTTGCCCAGCAGCCGATCGCGCAGCCGCAGGAACGGTTTTTCCACACCCCAGTAAAGCAGGGCAGCGACAAGCAGTGCGCCGATGGCATAGCTGGCAAAGGCCAGCGCACCGTGTTCGGCGAATAGCGGGCCGAACTGGGTCTTGAGTGCGGCAAACACCAGCTTGTGGCTCAGGTAGAGGCTGAACGCCAGGGTGGCAATGGCGCCGATACCGGGCAGCTGCCAGCGGCCCAGCCAGCCTTGGCGGCTGGCTGCCGAGGCGACGATCAGCGCCCAGGCGAGTGATAACAGCGGGTAGCCATATACGGCAGGCGCATAGGCTAGATCGGCGGCAAACAACTGGATGGCGCCCCATAGCAGCAGCGCACCGGCGACCAGCAAGACCTGCGGGCGGGCCAGCATGCGCGTCCACAGCGTCGGGCGATATACCTTGATGATCGCCAGCAGCACCCCCATCAGCAGGCCATCGAGGCGGGTCCAGCTTGGGTAGTAGATCAGCTCATAGTAGCGCCGCGCCAATTGGCCCGGGTTGCCACTTGCCTGTATCGCCGCCAGCTCGCTATTCCACAGGTGGGCGCGCAAGGCCATGCCGGCGACGACAATGGCGACGCATACCGCAACGGTCTTCTGCCAGGATGGACGCTTGAGCAGCAGCCAGGCCAGCACCGGGAAGGCCAGGTAGAAATGCTCTTCCACACAGAGCGACCAAACATGCGAAAACGCTTTGGGCTTGGAAAAGTCGATCAGCAGGTTTTCGGTAAAGCTGAGGAATTGCCACAAGGGCTGGATCAGCGGCCGCTCGCGCAGACTCGGCAGAGCAAAGTAGATCGCCACAATCACCAAATAGGCCGGCAGGATGCGGAATGCGCGGCGCAGATAGAAGTCGCCAAACGGCGCTGGCTTGCCATCCTGGCAAGCAGCCAGCCATTGCGCGCCGATCAGGAAGCCGCTGAGCACAAAGAACAGGTCCACCCCCATCCAGCCAAGCTGCGCCAAGGCCGGCAGCGGCGAGCCAAGCCCCAGCACGATGCCGTGGTACAGCAATACCCAGAGGATGGCGATGGCGCGCATCAGATCAAGGCCGGGCAAACGGGACATGCGGGAGCTTTCTTTTGATTGGCAGAGATAGTTTGTTGGAACTGCATCGGGAGGTATTACCAGGGCCACGCTGCTTGAGCCAATGTCAGCGGGAGCGGATTCTAGGTGAAAACCCTGAAAATCGGCCTGCTTGCGATCGATAGGGCATTTACGCTGACGACTGGCAAACTGGCAGGATGAGTGGCAAAGCATGCGAATGCGATGCAACCATATTGCCAGGCTCTGCCGGTGGTAGCCGATGACAGAGTAGTTGCAGTCACTGGCTAACTCTGACAAACGCCTCTCAAAACGCCAGTACAAAGCAGGCCCCGCCGCTGGGGCGCTTGGCATAGCGCACCGTGCCGCCCATGCCGTGGACCAGATTGCGCACCAGCGCCAGCCCCACGCCGAGGCCGTGTTCCTTGGTGGTGAAAAACGGCGTGAAGATGCGCGCCTGCATGCCATCGGGCACGCCGGGGCCGTTGTCCATCACCTCGATCACCAGGCGCCCGCCGCGTGCCAAGCGCGCCAGCACTTCCAGCCTGGGCTGCGCCAGCTGGGCGGTGGCATCGGCTGCATTCTTGATCAGATTGAGCAGCGCCTGCTCCAGCTGGCCGGCATCGGCCATCAATTCCAGCGACGCGGGCTCTACTGCAAAGCGGGCGCTGCCGCCGCGCTGCTGCCAATCCTTGCCGACCAATTGCTCCAACCGGGCCAGCAGCTCGGCCACCTTCACCGCTGCCCGCTGCGGCGCCGGTAGCTGGCTGACACTGCGATAGCCCGCGACAAATTCCGCCAGATGGCTGGCGCGGCGGGCAATGGTATCGAGTGCGCCACGCAAGTCTTCGTCCACCTCCGGCAGATCGGCCAGCATGTCCTGCGCGGTGCGCGATAGCGAGGCGATCGGCGTCAGTGAATTCATGATCTCGTGAGTGAGCACATGCACCAGTTGCCGCCAGGCTGCCAGGGTTTCCGCTTCCAGCTCCGATTCGATCGGCATCAACGCCAACAGCCGCTCCGCCTCGCCGCGCAATGTCAGCTCCGCTGCCGCCAGCACTGCGCGCTCGCTGCCACGCTCGCTGTCGTAGTCGATCAGCTGGCGCTTGCCGGAAGTAGCCGCCAGCAAGGTCTGGCGCAAGGCCTCGGGTTCGGCAGCACTGCCGGGCGCCAGCAGGCGGCGCGCTGCGGTATTGACCGGGTCGACCTGCCCGCCGCTGGCACGCCACAACGCCACCGGCGCGTGATCAAGCTGGGTTTCCAGGCTTTGCACCAAGGCTTGCAGATCGGCAATGGCTGCCGGCAGACCGGGCGTGAGATCGACTTCCGGCACCAGCACCACCCGCTGCAATCGCGCAAGTGCGGTGCCACCGATCAATAGCGCCAATAGCTCCAGCAGCGCGCAGCTCACCAGCAAGCGTGGCGACTGGACATTTGCGCCGGCCAGCGCGGCAGACACCGTCAGCAGCGCGGCGGCCAGCGCGATCAGGATGCGGGCCTGGCGGGTTTTTTGCGTATCAATACGCGCTACCGTGTTTGATTCAGAGCCCATGTTTTTCCAGTTTCCGGTACAGCGCGGCGCGGCTCACCCCGAGCAGCTTGGCGGCCGCGCTGATATTGCCCTCGGCCCGCTGCATCGCTGCGGCCACTGCCGCCCGCTCGCGCTCGGCCAGCCCCAATGCCTCGCTCGCGCTTGCCGCTGCCGGTACGGGCTGCGCTGCGGATAGCGCCTCGCCATCCAGCCCGAAATCGCCGGGCAGATAACTGGCACTAGCACTCAAAATCACCGCCCGCTCGCAGGCATGGCGCAAGGCACGCACATTGCCCGGCCAGCTGTGCTGACTGAGTGCCAGCGCCGCACTGGCATCCAGCGGCCGCGCTGCCTTGCCGTATTGGCGGGCGTAATGGCGCAGATAGTGCTCGGCCAGCAGCACGATATCGTCGCGCCGCGCGCGCAAGGGCGGCACTCGCAGCACGATGGTATTGAGCCGGTACAACAGGTCAGGCCGAAAGCAAGCCGCATCCACCAGCCGGGCTTCTTCCAGGTTGGTGGCGCTGACAATGCGTACATCGATTGCCTCGGGTTTGTCCGCCCCCACCGGCGTGACCTGGCGCCGCTCCAGCGCGGTGAGCAACTTGGCCTGATTGGCCAGCGGCATATTGCCGATTTCGTCGAGAAACAGCGTGCCGCCTCGGGCCGCCTGAAAGCGCCCGGCACGGTCGCTGCGCGCATCGGTAAAGCTGCCCTTGCGGTGGCCGAACAACTCGCTCTCGAAGGTGGATTCGGGCAAGGCCCCCATATCGACAGCGAGAAAGGTGGCGGCGCTGCGCCGCGATGCCGTATGGATGGCCTCGGCAACCAGCTCTTTGCCGACGCCGTTTTCGCCAAGAATCAGCACATTTGCCTCGGTGGGCGCCACGCTGGCGATCATGGCGCGCAATTCACGCATCGGTGCCGATTCACCAAGCAGCGCACTGCCATGCCCGGCGGCCTGCGGCTGGCGACTGGCCAGCGCCGCCTCGACCGTCGCCAGCAGTTTGGCGTTGTCCCAAGGCTTGGTCAGAAAGTCGAAGGCACCCAGCTTCACCGCCTCGACCGCCAGCGCCACTTCGGCATAGGCGGTCATCATGATCACCGCTGGCGCATCGCGGCGGCTCATCAGCTGGCGCAATACCGCCAGCCCCTCGCCACCGTCGGCGCGTCCGCCGCTGAAATTCATATCGAGCAGCAATACCGCCGGCGGCGTGCGTTCCAGCTCCAGCCATAGCTGTGCTGGCTGATGGACCGCCTTCACCTCGCCAAAGCGCCGGCGCAGCAAGAGCCGCGCCGCCATGGCTACATCGGGGTCGTCGTCGAGTATCAGGATGGAATCAGTCATGGCGAGGCAAGGGTAAATCGAAAAAGCGGATGTGCAGGCGAGGTGCGCGCAAAGCATATCGACTCAGCGCGCGTTCGGGCAAACGCCTGTTCGCTTGCGGACAGTGTCCGCTGTCCGAAAGCGGACAGTTCTTGATAAAGCCCGGCAAGAATAATTCTTAATGCATTGTTTTTATTGGATTTTTAACACTGGCACGATTGCTGCAATGAAGTAGGCATCTGCATGTGCAAAGGATCACGCTGATGAATGCCCCACTCAATCACCCCGGCCACCCGGAGCAGCCCGTTACCGGCTCCGGCATGGACCGCCGTATCACCCGCAGTCGTCGCCAACGCTTTGGCAAGCCGATGGCGATTGCCGCCTTGGTGCTGGCCACCGCCTTGGCCGGCTGGTGGTCGTTGCCGCGTGGCTATGCCGTCAAGGCCGGCGAGCTCGATATTGCCACCGTGCGCAGCGGCGAGTTCCGCGATGAGCTGGTATTGCGCGCCAACGCCACGCCACTGGCATCTATCGTGCTGGATGCCACCGAAGGCGGCCGGGTGGAGGCGATCTATGCCCATGACGGCGCCCTGGTGAAAAAAGGCGAGCTGCTGTTCAAGCTGTCCAATCCGCAGCGGCAGCAAGAAGTGCTGGCGCGGGCATCGGATGTGGCGCAGCAGATCTCCAATCTGTCTTCGCTCAAGGTCGGCCTGGTA
>NZ_JAYRLZ010000260.1:0-5941 GCF_041904975.1 Chitinimonas sp.
AAGATGCCATTGCCTTTGATGTCGACGGTGGATTTGCGGTGCTGGCAGACGGCATGGGCGGCTACAACGCCGGCGAAGTGGCCAGCGGCATTGCCACCACCCTGCTGAGCCAAGGGGTGAAGGCCGCCACCGAAATCATGGCGCCGCACAGCCCCGAGCCCATGAGCGGCAAACCGGCCGCCCACCGCATCCTGCGGCTGGAGATCGAAAAAGCCAATCTGGCGATTTTCCAGACTGCACAAAGCCAGCCGCAATGCGCCGGCATGGGCACCACCCTGGTAGCCGCGCTGTTTTACGATAACCGGCTGACCGTGGCCCATGTCGGCGATTCGCGCGTTTACCGGCTGCGCGGCGACGACTTCGGGCCGATCACCAAGGATCATTCCCTGCTTCAGGAGCAGCTCGATAGTGGCATGATCACGCCCGAGCAGGCCAAGCTGTCGCAGAACAAGAATCTGGTTACCCGCGCGGTCGGCATCGACCCGCAGCTCGATCCGGAATTGAACGACTTCGAGGTACAGGTAGGCGACGTTTACCTGATTTGCTCCGACGGTCTCAACGACATGATCGACGACGAGGAAATTGGTCTGGTACTGTCCACGGTCAGCACCAATCTGCCGCTTGCCGCACAGCAGTTGATACAGATGGCGAATGACAATGGCGGACGCGACAATGTGTCGGTCATACTGATACGCATCAACCGGGATTTTGCCGCCGAAACCAGCCTGTGGAAAAAGCTGTTTGGCTGGTTGGCCCGTTAGGCACTGAACATAGGACTACAAGCATGACGACCAAAATCATCCTGAGCCTCGACGGCAATGTGCTGCGCGAAGTGGTGCTCGACCATGAAAAGCTGACGATAGGTCGCAAGGCACACAATCACCTGCAGATCGACAATCTGGCGGTCTCTGGCGAACATGCCGTGATCACCACCATCCAGAACGACTCCTTCCTGGAAGATTTGCAGAGCACCAATGGCACCATGGTCAATGGCCAGCCGGTGCAAAAGCACTTCCTGCAAGACGGCGACGTGGTGGAGATCGGCAAGTACAAGCTCAAATATGTGCGCGAGGGCGCCGCCAAGGGGCATCCGCAGGAAGACTTCGAGCGCACCATGGTGATCCGGCCCGGCGCCAAGCCAGCACCCAAGCCTGAACCCGCCTTCAAACCGGGCGATACGCATACCAGCATCGATGCACCCACCGTGCAGGCCCCGCTGCTGCAGCAGACCGAAGCCCCGGCTGCCGAAGCACGCGCCGCCGCCATCCAGGTGCTCAATGGCGCCAATGCCGGCAAATCGCTGGAATTGACCAAAAACCTTACCTCGCTGGGCAAACCCGGCGTGCAGGTTGCCATCATTACCCGCCGCCCCAATGGCTATTTCCTCACCCATGTGGAAGGCCCGAGTCGCCCCTTGGTCAATAGCGAGCAGATCGGCGTGCAGGCCCATGAATTGCATGATCACGACGTGATCGAGCTGGCCGGCATCAAGATGGAATTTTTCTACAAATAGCGGTTTGCGCCGGCATGTCCACACTGCGCAAGCATTGGTTGCAATTGCTGATCGGCTGCGCAGTGCTGCTGTTTGCGCTGGGCTATGCGGGGCGCTATTGGCGCCCCGCCTGGCTCGAACACCTGGATTGGCGGCTGTACGATGCGCGCATCCAGCTCACCATGCCGCAAGGCATCGATCCGCGCGTGGTGATTGTCGACATCGATGAGCGAAGCCTGGCCGAGATCGGCCACTGGCCATGGCGCCGCAATATCCTGGCTGATCTTGTCCGGCAATTGACCGGCACCTACCAGGCGGGCGTGGTCGGCTTCGATATGGTGTTCCCCGAGGCGGACGACAGCTCGGGCCTGCCTGCCCTGCAAACACTGGCGAGTGGCCCGCTGGCCGATGATGCGCCATTCCAGGAAGCATTCCGCTCACTGAGCCCCAGCCTGGATTACGACGCCCGCCTTGCCGACAGCCTGCGTGGCGGCAGGGTGGTGCTTGGCTACTACTTTTCCTTCGCGCCCGGCGCCAGCCAGCGCGGCGCCTTGCCGTCGCCTGCCCTGCGTAGTTTCCCGCCCGGCGCACCGGGCCCGCTGCGCGCCAGCGGCTACGGCGCCAATCTGCCGATCTTGCAGAACGCCGCAGGCGTGGCCGGCCATTTCAATACCGATCCAGACCCCGATGGCGTCAGCCGGCGCCAGCCCTTGCTGATCGACTTCAACGGCCAGCACTACGAGGCCTTGTCGCTCGCCATGGTGCGTCGCTATCTGGGCCAGGCGCCATTGCAGCCGCAGCTGGGCGAGACCGCGGGCTATCGCGCCCTGGAAAGCCTGAAAGCCGGCCCGCTGCGCCTGGCGGTAGACGAGCGCGCGCGCGCCCTGGTGCCCTATCGCGGCAAGCAGCACAGCTTTCGCTATCTGTCTTCCGTCGACATCCTGCGCGGCAAGGTCGACGCCGCCGCGCTCAAGGGACGCCTGGTTCTGATCGGCACCACCGCGCCCGGCCTGCTTGATCTGCGCGTTACCCCGGTGGATGGCGCCTACCCCGGCGTGGAAGTGCACGCCAACCTGATCGCTGCCATGCTCGATGGCGAGCTACCCGCGCAGCCCGGCTATCTGCAAGGCGCCGAAACCCTGTGCCTGCTGCTGGCTGGTGGCGTGCTGCTACTGGCCCTGCTGCGCCTGAAGCCGCTGGCCGCTACGCTATTCACCCTTGCCCTGCTGGCCGGCGTTGTCCTCACCAATCTGGCGCTGTGGCAATACGCCAAGCTGGCCATGCCACTGGCCGCCGGTGTGCTGACCTTGCTGCTGCTCTACGCCAATGCCATGGTATGCGGCTATTTCTTTGCCACGCGCAACAAGCTGCAGATGACCCGCCTGTTCGGCCACTATGTGCCGCCCGAGCTGGTCGCCAAAATGAGCGAAGCGCCGAAAAAGTATTCGATGGAAGGGCAAAGCCGCGAGCTGACCGTGCTGTTTTCCGACGTGCGCGGCTTTACCTCGATAGCCGAGCGCATGGAGCCGCGCGAGCTGGCGCACTTTATGAACCAGTTTCTCACCACCTTGTCGGCGGTGATCCACGACCAGTTTCTCGGCACCATCGATAAATACATCGGCGACTGCATCATGGCCTTCTGGGGCGCACCGGTAGATGACCCGGAGCATCCGCGCCATGCGGTGCTGGCCGCATTGCAAATGCACAAGGCCGTTGCCGAACTGAATCCGCGCCTGCAGGCACAAGGCTGGGAGCCGATCAGCATCGGCATCGGCATCAATAGCGGCCGCATGACGGTAGGCGATATGGGCTCGCAGATCCGGCTGGCCTACACGGTGATGGGCGACGCGGTAAACCTCGCATCGCGCCTGGAGAGCCTCACCAAGTTCTACGGCGTCGGCATTATCGTCGGCGAAACGACCCGGCAAGCTTGCGGCAATGCCATTGTGTTCCGCGAGCTGGACCGCATCCGCGTGCTGGGCAAATCGAGCGCGGTACGCATCTACGAGCCGATTGGCGAAGCGGACCAGCTCGATGCGGCCAGCCAGTCGCATATCGAGCAGTTTGGTCGTGCCTTGGCGCTATTTCGCCAGCAACAATGGGATCAGGCAGAAATGCAGCTGATCAACCTGCACCATAGCGACCCTGCTACCCTCGTGTATCAGGTCTATCTCGATCGTATCCGCGAATTCCGTCAGAATCCCCCGCCGGCTGGCTGGGACGGCGTTCACGATTTCGAGCACAAATAGGCGGAGGAAGGATGCGTCTCAAAGTACTGGGTTGCAGCGGCGGAATTGGTGGCGGACAACGCACCACTTCGTTTTTGCTGGGCCGCCACACCCTGCTCGATGCCGGCACCGGCGTGGGCGACCTGTCGATTGCCGAATTGCAGCAGATCGACCACCTGTTCCTTACCCATGCCCACCTCGACCATATCTGCATGCTGCCGCTGCTGGTCGATACCGTCGGGCCGCTGCGCGACAGCCCCTTGCTGGTGTATGCCAGTAGCGCCACCCTGGCCACCCTGCGCCAGCATGTATTCAACTGGCACATCTGGCCCGACTTCAGCGAAATCCCCAGTGCCGAGGCGCCGTTCCTGCGCTTTGTGGCCATGGAAGAAGGCGAATCGTTCACCCCCGAACCCGGCCTCACCCTCACCGCCCTGCCGGCGGTACATACCGTGCCGGCAGTCGGCTACCGCATCGATTCAAGCAAACACAGCGTGGTATTTACCGGCGACACCACCATCAATGATGCGTTCTGGCCCATCGTCAACCAGATTAACTCACTGAAGGCGCTGATCATCGAAACCGCCTTCTGCAATCGCGAGCGCGCCGTGGCCGAGGCGTCCAAACACCTGTGCCCTGCGATGCTAGCGAGCGAGCTGGCACGGCTGGAGCGCGATGCCGATATCTTTATCACCCACCTCAAACCCGGCGAGATCGAGCTGACCATGCAGGAAATCGGCGAAGACGCCGGGCGCTACCGGCCTAGAATGCTCAAGAACGGCCAGATCATCGACTTCTGAACGGCACACCCATGACCCAGCCTCTCGCCCCCGCACCGGAAGTCAGCATCGAGCTGCAATTTAGCCGCGACTTGCAGGTGGTCACCAACAAGATCCACGCCACCAGCAATATCGAAGAGATCATGCTGGAGGTCAGCCAGTCGATTTGCGAGCTGTTTCATGCCGACCGCCTGACCATTTATGTGCTGAATGAAGAAAAAAACGCCATCGTCTCCAAGCTCAAGACCGGGCTGAATTCCTTCAAAGACCTCAAGCTGCCGATCACCGAGCAGAGTATTGCCGGATATGCCGCCATGGCGCGCCAGCTGGTCAATATCAAGGATGTATACGACGAAGCCGAGCTCAAGGCAGTCCATCCGCAGCTGCGCTTCTTGCAGGAAGTAGACAAGCGCACCGGTTATCGCACCAAGCAGATGATGGTGGCACCGATTGTCGATGAAAAATCGGGCGAGATGCTGGGCGTGGTGCAGCTGATCAATAACCGCGCCGGCCGGCCGTTTCCGCTGCTGATGGAAAAAGGCGCCACCGAGCTGTGCAAGACGCTGGCCATTGCCCTCAAGCTGCGCAGCAAGCAAGGCGGCGCCTTTGTCGCGCGCACCCGCTATGACTATCTGGTGTCCGAAGGGGTGCTGTCAGCGGCAGAGCTGGAACTGGCCATCAAGGGAGCGCGCGAGCACGGCATGGACGTGGAATCGCTACTGCTCAAGGAATTCCGGGTCAACCCGGCCCAGCTGGGCGCCTCGCTATCGCGCTTTTTCGGCGTGCCGTATGAGCCGTTCAGGGCCGACCGCATCAAGCCGATCGACCTGCTCAAGCCGATCAAGCGCGACTTTGCCGAAACCGCGCTATGGCTGCCGCTGGAGGAGAACAAGGACGGCATCGTGCTGCTCAGCTCCGACCCGGAACACGCGCGCGCCAGCGGCATGCCGGCCCAGGTCTACCCGGGCAAGCGCCTCGGCTACCGGGTATGCAGCCAGACCGAATTCAACCAGCAGCTCGATCTGTATTTCGGCGCCGCCGGCAACTTCGATAGCGGCAGCATTGGCGACCTGCTGTCGGGCATGGCCGACGACGAGGGCGAGAGCGACAGCATCAGCAGCGAGGCGCTATCGCTGGCCGAGGACAACGAGATCGTCAAGCTGGTCAACAAGATCATCATCGATGCCTACAACCTCGGCGCTTCCGATATCCATATCGAGCCCTTCCCCGGCAAATCGAAAACCGAAATCCGCTTTCGCCGCGATGGCTCGCTGCAGCCCTATATCGAGGTGCCATCGGCTTATCGCGACCCCATCGTCACCCGGCTGAAGATCATGTGCGATCTCGATATCTCCGAGCGCCGCAAGCCGCAGGACGGCAAGATCAAATTCAAGAAATACGGCCCGCTCGATATCGAGCTGCGCGTCGCCACCATCCCCACC
>NZ_JAYRLZ010000261.1:0-5937 GCF_041904975.1 Chitinimonas sp.
GAAATGTTTGGATGAAATCGTGAAGGCAGCGCAGGAGATTGCGCAAGACACGCGATATCAGCGACTGCGTCAGTACGCACGGAGACGGGGGGTATCATCATGGCGCGATCCATATGCCCCGTTCTCTCAGTGGGTTCGATTGCAGGCGACAAACCCTTCCTCGGGCTCCCACCCGTCCAGTAATGGCATGCCAAACCGGCAATAGGCGTCCAGGCTGGCCTGAAGTTGGCGCCCAAGCAAAGTGGAGACGTGGTAGCCGCCTCTGGCCGCGGCCCGGTCCCTAATTTCGCCCCATGTCGCCATTGCCCAGGCGGTCATGTGCTCCTGGTTGGCAATCAACTGGCGCTTGATCTCGTCATACGCCGTATCCAAACCGATGCCAGAAAAGTCCGGGTCGGTCTCGATGTTTGCCAAACATTGCCTGACCGAATCAGCCGCCGTGGCAGTAAACCACTCGGTCGGGCAACGGGCACTCCAGACTATCCATTCCGGAGGTTCGATGCGCACGGCTGCCAAGCGCTTCAGCATCTTCTCAAGCGCGACAGTCTGCGCCTTGGTCTGGCAGCGCGCGATCGGTGCGTCGTGCAGGTTGAAGTCTTCGAAATAGCGAATACTGAAGGCGGTCACCCGGTGCAACAGGTTCTCTGTCCGGCCTAATTTGAAACCTCGCCCGTCGGTAAGCGGCAGCATGTAGACGAAAGGCTGTGGAGGTTCCCTACCGGCCTTAGGAGTATGGGCAAAGGCGCGGTGATCGCTGCTGTGACGCGGCATGATAGACCTTCCTTGCTTGTTGGCGCTCGCAACAGGCTGTTGCGAATACCTAGTTTTGCTATATCGGACGGTCAATCTACTGTTGCGTTCCCGGCCCGCACACTGCGCAACGACGAGCGGGATTTTTAGTGCGCAACGTTATCAATGATGATTTTGGCGGCAGATGTCGATTTCATCGGCACATCGCGTGCGCAACACCTTCCGTAACGACCAAGTTCATGCAGTAATGATGACCAGTCTGTCAAAGCTCGTCAAACATCGATCAGCACGAGCACGAGCACGAGCACGAGCACGAGCACGAGCCGATGATGAGACCGCTGAATGTCTCTGTTCAACCGATATGCCACGCAGCAATCGACCACCATACCCGCCACACCCGCTCCGGCATCTGCAGCAAGTACGCCGGGTTACCGTAGCCGAAGAATGCAAAAGGCCCCGAAACCCGCGTAGTTCAGACCTTGAATCTGCCCACTTGCTTCGCCAGCTCTTGCGCTTGTTCCTGTAGCTTCAATACGGCATTGCGGGCGGTCTGGATAGACCCGTCGTTGTCGCGTGCCATCTCGCTGATCAGTTCGACATGCTGGGCGATTTGCGTGCTTGCACTCGACTGCTCCGACGTTGCCAGGGCAATTTCGCTGACCTGGCCGGTCAATAGCCCCACCTTGACATGGATGGACTCGATGGACGAGGCCGCATCTCGAGACAGCGCAACGCCCTGTTCGACCTTGAGCGCGACCTCCCCGACACGGGCAACCGCCTGACTGCTATCCAGCTGGATGCCCTCGAGCATCTGGTTGATCTCTACCGTAGCCTGTGTGGTTCGCTCTGCCAGCTTGCGCACCTCGTCAGCCACTACTGCGAAGCCGCGCCCTTGCTCGCCGGCACGGGCCGCTTCTATGGCGGCGTTCAAGGCGAGCAGATTGGTTTGACCGGCTATGTCATGGATCACCGTGGCAATGGCGCTGATCTGTTTGGCGCGGCCGTCCAGCTGCTCCACACCTTTGCGCACCTCTTGCATCGTGCCCTCGATAGCGGCGATTTCTTTAGCCGTTTGCTGGATGCGGCCGGCTGCGTTGCGTGTCAACTCATCGGTGGCACGTGCAGCCGCGTCTGCGTCGCTACCGTGATCTGCTACATGGGTGATGCTGACTGTCATCTGCTCTACCGATGCTGCGGTCGACGCCGAAGCATCGCTTTGCCGGCATGAGCGCTCGGCAATATCTCCGGTGATGCCACCAAGGGTAGCGCTGGTCTGGTCAAGCACACCGCTCTGCTGCTTGATGTCGAGCACCAGCGACTTGATGCGCGCCACGAAGGCATTGAACGATGCCGAGATTTGCCCCACCTCGTCATCGCGCTCCACTTTCAGCTGCCGCGTCAAGTCGCCTTGGCCGGTGGCCAGATCTGCCATGGCGGCATTCAGACGCTGCAAGGGTTGCATGGCGCGACGCATGGCCAGCATCAGCACCGCAGCCATGGCGAGCAGGCACAACAAGCCCACCACGATACTGGTGACCACGATGGCATTGGCCGGCCCCATCACGGCTGCCAAAGGGAAGCTGGCGTGCAAGGCCCACGGGGTGCCGCCATTGCCGATACTGAGCGGCGCGAACAGATGCGCCTGCCCATCGGCAATGTACTCAAAGGCTTTGCCGGACTTCACTGCCGCCAGAGCATCCTTGGGCAGGTCGTCGGCTGGTTTGGCCAACTTGGCGGCATTGGCATTGGTGGCATAGAGTCCGCCGTTGGAGATCAGGTCTACACTGCCCACGCCAAAAGGTTTCACCTTGGACAGGGAGGCCTGCAAACCCACCAGCGGGAAGTCTGCACCGACCACCGCCACGAATTTGCCGTCGATCAGCATTGGCGTCATCAGGGATGTCATCAACACATCCTTGCCCATGACCTTATACAGGTAGGGTTCGATCAACGCATCCTTCAGTGTCTTTTGCGGGATCACATACCAATCGTTTTCGCCGGCCTTGTCGTAGCCGGTAAGCGGCTCTACGGCAATCTGGCCACTGCCACGGTTCCAGTAGGGTAGAAAACGCCCGGTATGGTCGTGATTCGGCTTTTTGTCCACAAAGTCGGCATCGCGTCCGTCCAGAGCATTGGCTTCCCACAAATTGCTGTAGGCCAACACATCCGGGTTGGCACGAAGCATATTGGCCATCATGGCGTCGATCTGCTCGCGGCTGGGCGGCTGGGCGGACGTACGCATGCCCACCATGGCGTTGCCAAGACTGTGCACTGTTTCATACGTGGCATTCAACGTGCCCTCCAGCTTGGCGGCTTCACTCGCCACCAGGCGGCGCGCATCGGACAGCGCAGCCTCGCGAACACTGCCGCGGCTCTTGTAGGCAACGATTGCGCCCGAGATGGACAGGCCGACCAGAGCGCAGCCCAAAGCGGTGAGCGTGAGCCGGACTTGCAAAGAAAGACTGGGGCGGGTCATGGTGATTGCCTAGCGATGGTCACATGGACCAGATCAGGATCGCTCGATGGCGATTTGTATTTATGCATCCCAAGATGCAGTTCCCCCCACGGCATAGCTATAAGACATCAGCCGGCCATTGTTCAAGTTGTGCCTGCTACGCAGTCTCCATGCATCGCGTCATGGCTGTCGCGGGCCAGCTACGTGCAAAGCCGATTCCGACTCGAAAACAGCAGCAATTCGGCTGCGCAGCCAGACCACTGCGCGTTCTTTCCACACTCGTTCAACGGGACAAACGTTTGATGATGCGGTCGTATTCGCCATTGGCGCGGATGATGGCAAGGCCGCGATTGAATGCCTCCAGCCGGCGCTGGTAGCCGGGACGATTGCGGGCGAAGCCGATGTATAGCGGCATGGACGCCAGGGGCGGGTCGAGCCAGACCAGCTGATCGGCACCCTCGCGCAAACGGGTACGCAACAGGAATTCGGCCACGGCGCGATCGATCAGCACCAGATCGACATGACCGGCCTGCAATTTGCGCAGATTGCCCAGATCATCGACCGCTGCATCGGTATTGAGCTGAGCTGCATCGAACTGGGGGGGATTGGCGTAGTCGCGTACCACGCCGATGGTATAGGGCTTGAGTGCAGCGAGCTGCCGCACATCGATCAGTTGCTCGGCACGCCCATAAAAGCCGATGCGATTGGTCCACAAAGGCTCGGAAAACGCCAGAAACTGTTCGCGTTGCTTTTGGTACCAGACAGCCAGCACCGCATCAAACTGCCCTTTGCGCATCTGCGCCATGACGCGCGCCCACGGCTGAAAAGTGACTGTCGACGGGTAGCCTGCCGCTTGCAAGGAAGCTTGCGCAATAGCCGTAAAGAAGCCCTGCTCCGGCAGGTCCGCCGAGGTGAACGGCGGGAAATCGGTTGCAATCAGGGTCACGGTATTGCCGGCGAAAACAGAGGGTGCAAGCCATAGCGCAAGGGCGACGGGCAATACACGCAAACGACGGAGTATGGTGACAAAGCTGGCTGGCATTTGACCACTTTAGCCGATCCTGCGGCCACCGTACGCAGCAAGACAGCGCACGCATCGACTTTAGCGGCCATCTCCCCTAGAATTGCGCCCCTTTTCCCAAAGAATTCAGGCAGTTCGCCATGTCGCCCATCGCCCAGGAAGTCAAACGTCGTCGCACCTTCGGCATCATCTCCCACCCCGATGCCGGCAAGACCACGCTGACCGAAAAACTGCTGTACTTCTCGGGTGCCATCCAGATGGCCGGCACGGTAAAGGGCAAAAAGACCGGCAAGTTCGCCACATCTGACTGGATGGAAATCGAAAAGCAGCGCGGCATTTCGGTTGCCTCCTCGGTGATGCAGTTCGATTACCGCGAGCATGTGATCAATCTGCTGGATACCCCTGGCCACCAGGACTTCTCGGAAGACACCTATCGCGTGTTGACCGCGGTCGACAGTGCCTTGATGGTGATCGATGCCGCCAAGGGGGTGGAAGAGCAGACCATCAAGCTGCTCAATGTCTGCCGCCTGCGCGACACCCCTATCGTCACCTTTATGAACAAGTACGACCGCGAAGTGCGCGACAGCCTGGAACTGTTGGACGAGGTGGAAAGCGTGCTGAAGATACAGTGCGCCCCCATTACCTGGCCAATCGGCATGGGCAAGACCTTCCGCGGCGTGTACCACATCCTGAATGATCAGATTCTGCTGTTCGCCCCCGGTGAAGATCGCAATATCGAGGACGTGGAAATCATCCAGGGCATCGACAACCCACGCCTGGATGAGCTGTTTCCGCTGGAAATCGAACACACCCGCATGGAGCTGGAGCTGGTCAAGGGTGCATCGCACCCCTTCTCGCTCGACGATTTCCTGGCCGGCAAGCAGACACCGGTGTTCTTTGGGTCGGCCATCAATAACTTCGGTGTGCGCGAGATCCTCAATGCACTGATCGACTGGGCCCCTGCCCCGCAGCATCGCGATGCCACGGTGCGCGATGTCAGCCCTGACGAAGAAAAATTCAGCGGTTTCGTGTTCAAGATCCAGGCGAATATGGACCCCAAGCACCGCGACCGCATCGCCTTCTTGCGCGTATGCTCGGGCAAGTTCGAGCGCGGCATGAAGATGAAGCATTTGCGCCTGGATCGCGATGTGGCGGCGAATTCGGTGGTGACCTTTATGGCATCGAGCCGCGAGCAGGTGGAAGAAGCTTACGCGGGCGACATCATCGGCGTGCCGAATCACGGCAATATCCAGATCGGCGACAGCTTCACCGAGGGCGAAAAACTCGCTTTCACCGGCATCCCCTACTTCGCACCCGAATTGTTCCGTTCGGTTCGCATCAAGAACCCGCTCAAGCTCAAGCAGCTGCAAAAAGGTTTGCAACAACTTGGCGAAGAAGGCGCAGTGCAGGTATTCAAGCCGCTGTCGGGCGCTGACATGATTCTCGGTGCAGTGGGGGTGCTGCAGTACGAGGTGGTGAAGAGCCGGCTGGAAAACGAGTATGGTGTCGATGCCGTGTTCGAGAGTTGCGCAATCAACACCGCGCGCTGGGTGAGCTGTGAAGATGCACGCATGCTGGCAGATTTCGAGAAGAACCTGGTGCTGAACCTGGCACGCGACGCCTCGGACAATCTCACTTATCTGGCGCCGAATCGGGTCAATCTGCAGCTGACCCAGGAACGCTGGCCCAAGGTGCAGTTCCATGCCACGCG
>NZ_JAYRLZ010000262.1:0-5933 GCF_041904975.1 Chitinimonas sp.
GCTACCTCATCGCCGATACCGGAGGCCGCGCACAGCAGGCCGATATAGGCGGTGTAGCGGTGGTTGCGCTCCAGCCGGTGCAGCTGCGGCTCGACATCGCGGCGCAGGATTTCCCAGCCCTCGTCGCTGCGGCCCACATACCACAACACGGTGGCGTATTGCACCTGGCTCATGGTCACGCCGGCTTCATCGCCGAGCAGGGCAAATTCGGCCCGCAAGGCCTGGTAGTCATCCAGCTGCGATACCAATGGCTCGCGTGCAGTGTCGCAGACCAGCATCAGAAAGCGCGCCCAGGTCTCGTCGATACGCTTGCTGGCGCCCATGGCGCAGGCTTCGGCGGCGACGGCGATGGTACGGGCTTCGTTGTGATCCTTGTAGCGCAGGCTCCAGAATTGTTCGATCAGACGGCGTGACGGGCTTGGGGTATTCATGCGGGGAGGAAGGCAGAAGCAATGCAGCGCAGTGTATGCGATTGCAGCGTGGCCGGCACGGCTGCCGGGCAGGATCAGGCGTAGGCGCTGATCAGGGAGGTGGCCGGATTTTGGCTGCCGTCGCTGTAGGCACGGTTGATGCGATCACTGGCGCGGTCTGCCAAGGGCGCATCGGCTTCATCCGGGGTGCGGCTTTGTTGCTGCAACTGGATGGCGGCATCCTGGGCCAGCTGGCTGGCTTCGGCTGCCACGGCGCGATCGGGGCCGGACGGGTCTTTCGGTGCCAGTGCAGCGCGCTGGATCTGCTTGGCTTTGTCCAGTGTTTCCTGCGGGGTACGGCCCGGCGAGACATCGATCTGCACTTCGCCGCCGACTGCGTAGTTCTTGCCATCCGGGCCTTTTTCGAAGCTGTAGCTGGGGCCAGACACCGCGATGCCGCCGGCGGCGGCCAGGTGGGCCTGCTCATGCTGGCGTACTTCGCGATCGCGTGCTTCCAGCTTGGCTATGGCTGACTGCTGGGCGTCGCTGTATTTTTTGCCGGCAGTAGTGCTGCTACTGATATTGGTATCGAGATTGGCGCCGGCGACGCTGACATTGGCGGGCTCGGCCAACGTGCCGGCAGTATCAAGCCGTGGCTTGACACTGAATGCAACACTGCTGCCGATGGTGGAAATGCTCATGATCACGTTGCCTGGAATGGATTGGGGAAAACCCACTGCCCCACGCCATTTTATGCCGTCAGCGTAGCGCGGCCAACGCCGGTTATCGATTTCTGAAAGGCGTGATCCGGGGTGGCTCAAACGCGCTCTGTTACACTGCTGGCCGTGTTTACACCCGCTTACCGCCTGGCGGCGGTCCTCCTGTTTTCAAGTTCACCGGCGCTCGCCCAGGGTTTGGCTTATCAGGTAAGCATCCAGGCGCTTGCGCCGCTGGACAAGCTATTGCGTGAGCAATTGGCCATCGTGCGCTGGCAAGGTAGCGACTATGTCGATGCCGGTCAGCTCGATCGCCTGCTGGCGGCAACGCCGGGCGAAGTGGAAGCCTTGCTGGCGCCGCAGGGCTATTTCAGCCCGCATCTGGCGGTGGACGATCAGCTGCAAGATGGACAGCGCCATTTGCAGCTGACCATCACGCCAGGCGAGCGCACGCGGGTCAGCGACGTGAACATCCGCCTGCATGGCGCCATACAGACCATGCCGGACTACCAGCGGCGCCTGGCGGGCTTGCTCGAAAGCTGGCCATTGGCCATCGGCGCCTATTTCAGCCAGACAGAATGGGACTCGGCCAAACGACGCGGCTTGCAGTCGCTGATCATCGAGGGTTTTCCTGCCGCCAGGCTCAGTGCAAGCCAGGCGCGCATCGTGCCGGAGCTGGCCAGCGCCGAGCTGTCGGCCAGCTATGATTCCGGCCCGCGCTTTACCTTGGGCAAGCTGGAAATCAAGGGCCTGCAGCGCTATCCGCGCAGTCTGGTGGATGGCTTGTTGACCTTTGCGCCGGGCGATGACTACAGCCAGCAGCGCCTGCTGGAATTTCAGACCGCGCTACAGAATACCCCCTACTTTTCCAGCGTCTTGCTCGATGTTGCCACCGACCCGGCACAGGCCGAGCAAGTGCCGGTAAAGGTCGAGCTGGTGGAGGCGCCGCCGCACAAGACCGATGCCGGCCTCGGTTATGGCACAGACAAGGGGGCCAGGCTCAGTCTGGGCTACCGCGATGCCAATCTGCTGGGCCGGGGCTGGATCGGAGCGCTTGATCTGAATGCCCAGCAGCGCGAGCAGACACTCGATCTCAAGCTGCAACTGCCGCCCGACAGCGGGCGCTATACCCATGGCTTCAGCTACCGGGCCCAGCATGAGGATATTGCCGGTCAGCAGCTGTGGCAGCAGACGCTGGCAGCCACGCGTACGCGTTTGCGTGGCGAAATCGAAGTGAGTCAGAGCCTGCAGTACACGCGTACCTGGCAGCGCACCGAGCAGGGTAGTACCAAGCTCAACACCGCCCTGGTGCCTTCACAGTCCTGGACGCGGCGCGATCTGGACAATCGCAATGATCCACGTAGCGGCACGGTGATCAATATGCAGCTGGGCGGCGCGGCGCAAGGCTTGCTGTCCACGACCAGCTTTTTGCGCACCTATGCTCACCTCGTCTGGTATGTGCCGATCAACCGCGACAGCCTGCTGCTGATGCATGGCGAGGCCGGCCAGGTGCTGACGCGTGATCCGGCCGATGTGCCGAGTGACTGGCTGTTTCGTGCCGGTGGTACCGGCTCGGTACGTGGCTATGGCTATCAGACCCTTGGTGTGGATAGCAATGGCGCGGTCGTCGGTGGACGGGTGCTGGCCACGGGCGGTATTGAATACCAGCGCAGGGTATGGCGTAACTGGCGCGCTGCGCTGTTTGCCGATATTGGCGGCGCTGCCGATCGCTGGCAGGACTATCACGCGGTAAAGGGCTTTGGCGTGGGCGCGCGCTGGGCCAGCCCGGTCGGCCCGTTTGCCTTCGATCTGGCCTATGGTGCCGATGCCCACAATCTGCGCTTTCATTTCTCGCTGGGGGCGGGCTTCTGATGGCCGTGTCCGCCAAGCCTTCCCGACGCAGCCTGTGGGCGCGCTTGCGGCTGTTCTGGCTGGAGATACTGATCTTCAGCTTGCTCTGCCTGCCGCTGCTGCTGGTCGGCCTGGCCGCCAGCGATGCCGGTACGCGCTGGCTGCTTCAGGCCGGCGAGCGCTTGTCGGGCGGGGCAGTGCAGTTCAAGGTGGTGTCGGGCAGCTTGCTTGGTCACCTCAAGATCAACGAAGTGCAGCTGCATAGCCAGGCGGCGCAGCTGCGCATCGCCGGGCTGGCACTGGACTGGCAAGCGCAGCGCCTGTTTGCTGGTGAGCTGGCGATCGATCGTCTTTACCTCGGACATATCGATCTGCACATGCCCGATAGCCAGACGCCGCCGAGCAAGCCGGCTTCCCTGCGCCTGCCGCTGGCCGTGGCGCTGAGCGATGTGCGCGTCGATGGGCTGAGCCTCAATGGCCGCAAGCTGCTCGACCAGCTGGCGTTCACGGTCAGCAGCGATGGCGACTACCATCGCCTGCAAGGTCTTACCCTTGCCACCCCCTGGTTCAGCGGGCGCGGCGAGTTACGTCTCGATGGCCGGGCGCCGTTCCAGCTCGGCGGCTCGGTGAATCTGCAGGCGAGTCATGCCGAAGCAAGCTGGCAAATGGCCGCCTTGCTGGGCAACCGGCTCGATGATCTGAGCCTGACCGGGCAGGGCAGCGGGGCGCCGGCCGGCATGGCGCCATTCCGGCTTGGTTTCGATCTGCGCCTCGATCCGTTTGCCGCCAGTCCCTACGGATTGGTGAAATCCGGTCGTTTCGACAGCCATGCGGTTGATCTGCACAGCTTTGCTGCCAGCTTGCCGCATAGTGCACTGGATATCGAATTGCGCGCGCAGCCACAGGGCGAGCAGGTCGCCGCGCAGCTGGCACTGGTCAATCGCCTGCCGGGAAGCTGGCCCGACCAGCGTCTGCCGCTGGCGCAGCTCGATGCCCGCCTGCGTCTGAGCAGCCATACCGCACAGATCGATGCACTGACTGCCAGCAAGGGCGGCGCCCGTATTTCGGTGAGCGGCCAGCTCAGCCGGCAGGCCATGGCACTATCGGCCAAGCTGGCTGATGTGCCCTTGGCCGACTATGGCGGCCCGGCGCTGCCGCTGAGCGGCGAATTGCGCATGACCGGCGCGCCCAGCCTGCCGCAACTGCAGGGCCGGCTGCGTTCGGCCAAGTTGCTGGCCGATATCGATGGCGGATTGCAAGTACAGGGCGGACAGCACTGGCTTTTGGCAAAGACATTGCGCCTTGCCGCCGCTGGCGGCGAGCTGGCACTGAATGGTCGCTTGGCGCTGGGCAGCGGCCGCGCGTTTTCACTGGAAGGCCAGTACCAGCATTTCGACCCAGCCAGCCTTGCTGGCTTGCTTGGCTATCCGCTGGCCAGCGGCGAACTGAATGGCCGGATGACGCTCAGCGGTGCCCTGCAACCGGCAGCGCGCGCCAGTGTGGTGCTGGCCTTGCGCGATAGCCGCTTCAATGGTCAGACGTTGTCCGGCGATGCCAGCGGCACCCTGGTGCAAGGGCGGCTGAGCGCGGTAGCCATGAATCTGGCATTGGGCAGCAATCGCCTCAAGGCCAGCGGTGACTTTGGCAAGCCGGGCGATAGTCTGGCGCTGGACTTTGCCCTGCCCAGTATCGCCGACCTGGGCAATGGCTTTGCCGGGCGGCTGGAAGCGCGGCTGCGCCTGTCCGGCACCCTGCATCGTCCCTCGATCGATGGCAGCGCCCGCGCCGATCAGCTGCGCCTGCCCGGCGGTGTTGCGGTCAACCATGCACAGCTGCAGGCAAAGATCGACGCGGTAGCGGCGCAAGCGCTCGACGCGCCGTTTGCCCTCAAGCTCGATGTGCAGGGCATGGCGGCATCGCGCTTGCAGCTTGCCAGCGCCCATATCGATCTGCAGGGCCAGCGCGCGGCCCATCGCGGCACCTTGAGCGGGCAGGGCAGTGTGGCAGGGCGCGGCTTTGATTTTGCCGCGACGGCTAATGGCGCGCTGGACGAGCATGGCTGGCGCGGTTGGATCGAGCGGCTGGAAAACAGCGGCGATCTGCCCTTGCGCATGCAAGGTCCGGCGCGGGTGCAATTGGGCCTGGGCCACGCCAGCATCGACGAGATGCAGCTGCTGGCGCTGGGTAGCCAACTGCGTATCAATCATGCCGACTGGCAAGGTGCACGTTTCGCCGTGGTCGGTGATATTCGCGATGTGGCGCTGGCCGACTGGCTCGCGCGTTTTCCCGAACTGGCGCCACGCGTCAATACCGATCTGGTGCTGGGTGGGCGCTTTGATCTGCATGGCGATCAGGGGCTGGGTGGCAGCCTGACGCTGGAGCGCCAGCGCGGCGATATTTCCCTGCTGGTTGACGACCCGCTGGTGAAGCCGATGCCGCTGCGGCTCAGCGCGGCAAAAGCCGCACTGGAGCTGGCGGGCGATACGGCAGCGCTATCGCTCGATCTGCAATCGGCCTCATTCGGCTATGCGCGTGGCCGCTTCGCCAGCCGTTTTGTGCGTGGCGCGACCGGCTGGCAGCCGGCACCGGGGGCGGCGCTACAGGGCAGCTTGCATGCGGAAATGCCAGCACTGGACTGGGTGGGCCCGTTGCTGGGCCCCACTGCGGCGGTAAGCGGCCGACTGTCTGCCGATTTGACTGCCGACGGCGCGCTTGGCAAACCAAGCTGGTATGGCCGCCTCAAACTCGATGATTTTGGTCTGCGCCTGCCCGAGCTGGGTACGCAATGGCATGACGGCAAGCTGGAGGCGGTGTTGCAGGGCGAAACCGCGCAATTGACGGCGCTGTCACTGCAGGGCGGTCGCGGCGAGGCAAGCGCCTCGGGCCGGCTATCGTTGCGCGAGGCGGGCCCGGAAGGCGCATTGACCGTGCGGTTCCGGCAATTTGGTGCCCTGAC